>NZ_CBABQS010000011.1:0-87901 GCF_964672035.1 Arcicella sp. | reverse complement strand
GAACTTTCAATGTCTTGTGAAACGGCCACTTTCATTTGAAAAATATCAGCGGTGAGTTGTAGCCAAAAATCATTTTTCGTAAATCCTCCGCTGGTCATAATTACGATTTCTTCACGCTCTTTTTTATCAGGAATTAATATTTCGGTGATGCTCAATAAGCCAAATAAAATCCCTTCCAACGTTGCCCGAACCAAATGGGCTTTAGTATGATTGATGGTAATTCCTAACAATGTTCCTTGGGCGGAGGCATCCCAAATTGGCGCTCTTTCTCCTAATAAATAAGGGACAAAAATTAACCCATCCGATCCCGCTGAAACGGTTTGGGCTTTTACTAAAAGTTCATCAAATGATTCTTCTGATTGCAAAATAGATTCTTTTAGCCATTGTAAAACGACCGCTCCATTATTAACCGCCCCTAATTTAAGGTATTGATTATCAACAAGATGATAACATTGTGTCCGCATTTTTGCATCAATAAAAGGCTTGTCAATCGGTAAACGAACGGCTCCGCTTGTACCGATAGTTAAAGCCATTCTACCTTTTTGCATAGCACCCGTTCCTAAATTGGCTAACGCTCCATCTCCTCCTCCTAAAACTAAAGTATGGTTTTGCAACAAACTTTTAGCCGTATGTTTTGGAGAAACAATGGTTGAAAGTTGGTTTTCATGGATGCCTAAATGATTTAAAATATCAGAATCCCATTGTAGGTTTTCAATATCCATCATGCCCGTTCCCGAAGCCATTGATGAATCTATCACGTATTCGCCCGTGAGATGATGCCAAATGTATTCTTTTATGCTGATAAATTTATGCGTTTTTGCATAGATTTCGGGTTCATTTTCTCGCAACCAAAGAATTTTGGTCATCGGGCAAAATGTATGAATTGGCAGTCCTGTTTTTTTATAAAATGCTTTTCCTAATTCGCTTTCTTTTAGGTTATTTGCAATATCACTCGCCCGATTATCAGCCCATAAAATAATGTCGGTTAATGGATTCCCTTGTTTATCAACGGCAATAACGCTCTGCATTGCCGAACTGAAACTGATAAATTGGGGAGTAATATTTGTGGTAACTTTATTGATACACGCCAAAACAGCCGTTAAAATTTCTAAGGGCTTTTGAATACTCCAGTCAGGTTGAGGATGGTACATTTCATAGCTTATACAGCAATGGTTTACTACATTTCCTTCTTGGGTAAAAACCATTGCTTTGGTGGCAGTTGTTCCAATGTCTATGCCTATATAAAAATGGTTCATTGATTAAAAGTTGGCACGCAGATGAGACTTGCCATTTCATTTTTAAAAATTTATTTCTTCTCAACAGCATGACCGCCAAACTCATTTCTGAGTGCGGCAACTACTTTTCCAGAGAAAGTATCAATCATTTGCGAACGGTAACGCATCATTACGGACATCGCAATTACAGGCGTTGGTACACCCAAATCTAAGGCTGTTTCCAACGTCCATTTTCCTTCGCCCGACGAGTGCATAATGCCTTTGATTGAATCTAATTTTGGGTCTTTCGAGAAGGCATTTTCCGTTAATTCCATCAACCAACCTCTTACCACAGAGCCATGATTTAACATTTTTGCCGTTTTTTGGAAGTCAATATCAAATTCAGAATGTTCAAAAACCTCAAAACCTTCGGCAATGGCTTGCATCATTCCGTACTCAATTCCATTGTGAACCATTTTGGTAAAATGCCCACTTCCCGCTGCTCCCGTGTGCAAATATCCATTTTCTACCGAAATATCTTTGAATACTTTTTCAACGTAAGCAAACACTTCATTTTCACCGCCAATCATCGTGCAAGCACCGTTTAATGCCCCCGAAGTTCCGCCTGATGTTCCGCAGTCCAAGAAATTTATATTTTTGGTTTTAAGGTAATTATAACGTTTTTTAGAATCCTTAAAATTCGAGTTTCCACCGTCAATGATAATGTCGGCAGGATTTAGAAAAGGCAATAATGCTTCAATCACTTTGTCCACAATTTCACCGGCAGGCACCATCAGCCAAATCACTTTTCGGTCACTTAATTGCAGGCATAATTCTTCAATTGAATTACCCGTTTTGATTCCTTCGTCAGCAATTTTTTGAACAAAATCTTGGTTTACGTCATTGGCTACGACTTTGTAACCGTTTCTTTTTAAATTAAGGGCAAGGTTAAAACCCATTTTTCCTAATCCTATAATTCCGATTTGCATATTTCTTTGTTTATAATTAATTCCTCAAAGGTAAAATAAAGACTCCATGTTTTCATGGAGTCTATGGGGTTTGTGTTATTGAAAGGTTGTTTTGTTGTTTTTAGCTGTACTCATTTTCATTATTTATCCCACCAAACTTTGGCATCTAAATCGTCCGCTCCCATTCTTGCAATGGCTTCTTTTACACTTACACCATTGACAGAAATTTCCGAATTTGGATAGGTTAATCTTCTGATAAAAGCACCTTTGATGCTTTTTCCTGGAAATGGATTCGGGGCTAAATTCGGGAAACCACTGCGTCTAAAATTGGCAAATGCTTCTGGCCCATTCAAGAAAGAGGCTACCCAATATTGCGTATTTATTTGTTCCAAACCTGCACTTGCATTATATGGATTTGCTTTTTGATAAGCATCAATAGCAGTGGCAGAAACGGCCGAATTGGCATCGTATAAAGCCATTTGCTCCATGTGTAATTTTACGCCTTTATTAAAAAATGTCTCGGCTGTTGAACCCGTAATCCATCCACGTTGAGCGGCTTCTGCCAATAATAATTGCGTTTGAGCAGCCGTTACCAAGAACATTGGCGAAGTAGTTTTTGCCATTCGAGTTCTGTCCACTTGACTGTAATCATAAAAACTTGCCAATTTTGATTTCGCTACTTCCGTTCCGATTGAACCATTATCAAACCCAAAAGGCATACCGATTTGTAAACTTGGGTCGGTGGTTGCACGAGCCGAAGTTTGGTCATTTCCCGATTTTGCCCCCACGTATCTTAATGCAATTGATTTTAAGCGTGGATCATTCATTTGTTGTAAAAAAGCAACAAATGGAGCACCCAAATAAATATTACTCGATTCTGTCGAATTAAGCGTTTGTCCAAGCGCATTCAAATAATTGGCATCGTGTTTTATGAACGCATTATCAGAATTTGCTTCCATAATTCCTGCTTGAAATGCTTTTTGAACAATTGATTGCGCTTGAGTTAAATCAATTTTAGTCAATCTCATACCTGCACGAAGCAACACAGAATTCCCGAATTTTTTCCAAAGACTCACATTTCCACCGTACAAAATATCAGCAGTTTCAATCGTTTTTGAAGCATCCAAAGCGGCAGTTGCTTCGGTTAATTCTTTGATAATCCCCGCATAAACGGTTTGTTGAGCATCATATTTCGGAAAAATTAATTGATTGGTATAGCCTTTCCCAGCCTCTGAGTAAGGAATATCGCCATAAGAATCCGTTAAAACCAAAAAGCTGTAAGACTGTAAAATACGAGCCATATTGTAAAGATTACTTCTGGCGGGTAAACTTTTAGTCGTAGAAATTACGTCGTAAGTATTACGGATGACCGAACGATAATAACGTTGCCAGTTTTGTTGGGTATTATCCCGAATATCTTGATTGAAATTTGCCCCTGCCAAAACGCCCGAATTTGGCGAAACCATTTGCTGAACAATGCCAATTTCATAAAGAATTGTCCCTGTTGGAAACGACGTATTGATTGTAGCATTATTGAGCGTAAAAACGGGATTAATGGATGTTGCAGCAGTTTTATTGACATTCAATTCATCAAACCCTTTATCGCAACTAACCAATAAGCCCCCTAACCCCCAAAACGGGAATAAAAGAATAATTTGTTTAAATATATTTTTCATTTTATAATTATTTTCAAGACCTTAAAGTCAATTTTATCTGTTAAAACTTTTGTATTCGATAAAAAAATCTGCGTAAATCTGCGTTACGCAGTATCTGCGTTATCTGTGTTCCATCAATTGCGAAGCAATCTAAAACTTAGCATTCAAATTAAACCCGATGCTACGAGTTGTTGGCAAACCAGTTGACTCCATACCCACCAAATTATCCGATGAATAACCAAATGAATCAGGATCAATATTTGGAACCCATTTCTTAATCAAGAAAACATTATTGGCTGTCAAACTCAATTTTAAAGCTTTCACAGGGAATGATTTAGGTAAAAACTTACTCAAATCATAACCTGCTGTAATCTGACGTAGTTTCCAATATCCTCCATTATACACCACAGGTTCAATAATTGCTTGTGAACGAACCACCGACCAATAATCTTGAACAGGTGCTTTAACCGTATTTGGCTCACCTTTTTCAGTTACGCCAACGCCCAAAACTCCACCTTCACGACCTTCCAAAGTCATTTGGTGCAAACCGTGACGAACGGCGTTGAAATTTGTACCCGAAAGCATCATGTTTCCTAATTTGAAATCAATTAAGAAAGAAAGTGTTAAGCCTTTATAATTAAATGAATTGGTGATTCCGCCCATCCATTTTGGCAAAGCACTACCGTAAGAAATCAAGTCATTGGTTCTCAAAGGAATACCATTTGTTCCAAAAATCATTTGTCCTTGGTCATTTCTCTTAAAGCCAAAACCATAAATTTGCCCCATTTCTTGCCCTACAATTTGGCGAAGTTCACCGTTGAAAACGTGCGTTCCCGTCGTAATTCTTTCGCCTTCTTTATCGGTTGTCAAACTTAACACTTTCGTAATATTATAAGAACCATTTACGGTTACATTCCATTGAAAGCTGTTAGTTTTTACGGGCGAAAATGCCAATAACATTTCTAAACCATTGGTTTGACTTTTTCCACTATTAATTAAGGAATTGGTAAAACCCGAAGCATCCGAAACTTGAGCCGATACAATTTGGTCGCTCGTAACTTTACGATATGCAGCCAAATCAATCGAAAGACGATTTTGGAATAATTTTAATTCTAAACCAATTTCCGACTCTGAAGTACGCATTGGTTTCAGATTTGAATTAGGAACAGTTGCCCCCGAAGAACCACCAATGGGCTGTGGACTTCCCGCTGGATTGGCGAATAAGTTGGCATTGATGGCATAAAATAAATTATTTGAATATGGTGATACGTCAGTATCGCTACCAACCTCAGCATAAGCAACCCGCAATTTTCCAAAACTCAACCAACTCGGAATGCTTGAAAGCGATTGAGAAAACACGTAACTTCCTGATATAGAAGGATATAAAATACTTCTATTTTCTTTAGCAAGTGTTGAAAACCAATCATTTCTGGCAGTAACGTTTACAAATAGAAAGTTTTTGTAAGAAAATTCACTCGCTCCGTAAATTGAATTTACCGCTCTTTCGGATAATCCATAAATTGGATCTTTTACCCGTCCGTTCATCACCGTGTAAAGGTCACGAACTACAAAATCAGTTACTTGAACTGAGTTTACATCAGAACGACGGTACATTTGATTGCCTCCCACGTTTAAATCAATGCCAAAATCGCCAAAAGTTTTGTTCGCAGTTATTAAAATATCGGCATTGGTTTCTCTAAATCTGCGGGATTCTTGGGTATAAACGCCATTTACAAAACCAACTGGAGCGGGTCCAAGTGAGGCTTGTCCCGTTGGAAAATTGTTGTAATCTTGGTCACGTGACCAATAATCCTGACCAATTCGCCCTTGAACGGCAAGCCAATCTAATAATTTATATTTTACCGAAACATTACCAAAAATTCGATCACGGGTAATATTTTGAAATTGTTGTGAAAGTGTGAAATAAGGATTCGTTCTATTTTTAAATCTTGAATAAACGTACTCATCGCCATTGGCATCAAATTTCTTGGCTTCCAACAAATCAAAAGGCATTGAGTTTGCCATATTGTAAACAGAAGTAGGAATAGAATTATCCTGATTAGCAATGTTTGGAGGGTTTTTATTATTCTCATTTGAATAATTTACGTTTCCAGCAATGCTTAATTTTTTAGAAATATCATACGCATAACCCAAGTTTATCGTCTTGCGATTGAAGGAGTTATTTGGCACAATTCCCTTATTATCCATGTTGGCAAACGACAGCGTAAGTCCCCCTTTTTCGGTAGTTGAAGAAATAGAAACGGTATTGGTAAAGTTTGTTCCATTTCTAAAAAACTTGCTAATTCTATTATAAACGGGTTCGTAAGGAACAGTTACGCCATCAAAAAGTACTTGCGTCATGCCCGGCTGAAATTTTTCTCCAAACGACCATTGCCCCGAAGTTGGGTTGGCAGTGGTTGGGCGAATTCCGTTTTCACCTTGACCATAAACGTATTGATAATCCGTAAAATCCAAAGGCGTATCATTGGTAAAATTTGAGTTAAACGAAACGCCAATTCCTCTTGAATCGCCTTTTGTTTTGGTCGTAATCATAATCACGCCGTCTTTTGCACGAGAGCCGTAAAGTGCGGCTGCGGTTGCTCCTTTCAAAACGGTCATACTTTCAATATCATCGGGATTGATACTCGAAAGTCCATCGCCCCCATCGGACGTATTTCCACCGCCACGAACCCCAATTGAGTTATCAGCCGCTGCGTTTCCTGGGTTCGTTCCAAAGTTGGTATTATCAATTGGAATACCATTTACAACGATTAGGGGGCTATTTTGTCCAGAAATTGAACTTTGTCCTCTGATTCTAATTTTGGATGTTCCCGCAGGCCCCGTTCCCAAAGGAGAAATATTTACCCCCGCAATTTGTCCTTGCAAAGCGTTCATAAAATTGGGCGTTCTGTTTTCAGTTAAGGCCTCACGATTGATGGTAGAAACAGAATACCCCAATTTCTTTGCATCTTTTTTGATACCCAAAGCCGTTACAACAATTTCCTCCAAATTCTGATTATCTTCCACCAAGGTTACATCAATGGTCGTTTTATTACCCACGCTAATTTCTTTGGTAACAAAACCAACCGCACTAAAAATCAAGGTTACATTATTGCCGACTGCAATTTTATAGCTTCCAGTTGCATCGGTACTTGTACCTTTGGTCGTTCCCTTTATTTTAACGGCAACTCCTGCAATACCGCTATTAGATTTGTCTGTAACAAGTCCTTTAATCGATAAATCCTGCGAAAAGGATACGGCAGTATATAGTACAAAACCCATTGCCAAGATGATTTTGGGCAGGTTTTGTAATATATAAAGATTATTTAGTCTAATTCTTTTCATATTTTTTGAAATTGTTTAAATTGGATGAGCGATTGTGAGATAAATTTTTGAGCTAAGATTTCCTGTATTTTAATAATTCACTGATACAAATTTTCATCATTATTTAAAGAAAAACTTTCATTTATTTACGGCGGTGAATTTTGTAATATTTTCATAAATAATTGACTTAATTTTACACAACGATTTTGCCAAAACCGATGAATCCATTTATATTGTACCAAGGAAAATCTAAGGAATTAGCCTCTTTCCCGTACATTATTGAGTTTGCCAATCATAAAATTCATAATATTCAGCTTCATTCTCAGGAAATAAAACCCAGTGAAGGAATAAAAATTTGCTTCATTACGGAAGGAAAATTTGACTGGAATATTGACGGACAGCAGTATTTGCTTTATCCGAATGATATTTCTTTGACTACTCCTTGGCAAAAAATCGGAAGTATCAAAGGTGCTTATGATATTGGTGCCTTGATGTGGATAACAATTAAACCCCAAATGTTTGAACCGACTGGAGAATTGGTTTTGGGAGATTGGAGCGGAATTTCAGAAACCGACCAAAGAGTGATTGGAAAATTACTTTCACTCAATAAAAAACCCGTTTTGAGTCGTTTGAAAAACTGTCAAAAAATATTTCAGAACCTCGAATTAGAGTTTTTTTCCAAAGAATTAGGCTATCGTACCCGCATCAATCATTTAATTGACGAATTGTTAATTACAGCGGTGCGCCATTTGAGCAAACAGGATAATCTCAGGCAAGATTTCCCCCAAACTTTTTTGAAATTGGAGCAAACCCTCCGAGAAAATCTTTCTCATCCTTGGTCAGTTGAAGAAATGGCAGGTTTGGTCGGTTTAGGAACAACCGCTTTTACAGAGAAAGCAAAGGCATTTTCGGGTTTTTCTCCGCTGAATTATCTTATCAATATCAGAATTTCGGAAGCCATTAAATTATTGAGTCGCAAAGATTTAAGTTTGACTGATATAGCCTTGGAAACAGGTTTTTATTCGTCACAACATTTTTCATCAACTTTTAAAAAACTTACGGGTTATACGCCACGAGAATTTAGGAAAAAAGAATAAAATAGGTATGAATGATGAGGTATGAATGATGAGGTCTTCGCAGTAAATTTTGAATCAATATAATCTTTGATGTTCACGATTTATTCTAAATCTCATAATTCATAACTCATCACTCATAACTCATAACTAAGAAAACATGGATTGTCTGCTTACCATCGACATAAATACTTCAACCGTTAAAATTCATGCTTTTGACATGGATGGAAAGGTTATTTGCTGTAAAAAAGGCTCATATCCAACTTTTCATCCTCAGCCTGATTATAGCGAGCAAGACCCCGAACAGATTTTTATTACGACTTTGTATATTCTCAAAAATATGCTGAATGAGTATATTCATCCCAAAAAATATAAGGTAAAAACCATTTGTTTCAGTTCATCGATGCACAGCGTTTTGCCCGTTGATAAAAATGGAAATCCACTCGGAAATGCCATTATTTGGGCGGATAATCGAGGAGTAAAAGAAGCGGCATTATTGAAAAAACTACCCCAAAGCGAAAGCATTTATCACACCACAGGAACGCCCATTCACCCGATGTCACCTTTGATGAAAATTTCGTGGATAAAAAATCATGACCAAGAAAGATTCGCTCAAACCTACAAATTTATCTCGCTAAAAGAATACGTTATCAAGCAATTAACGGGCGAATATGTGGTTGACCATAGCATTGCGTCCTCTACGGGGCTTTTTGATATTCATAAATTGAAATGGCATCAAGAATCCCTTGATTTTGCGGGCATCACCGCTGACCGACTTTCAGAGCCTGTTTCAGTATTTAATTCGGAAGTGTTTTTGAAAAAAGAATATTGTATTACGCTCGGTTTACCCACAAAAATGCGCATCATTATTGGTTCGAGTGATGGATGTTTGGCAACGCTTGGGGCTGGAATTGTTGGACAAGGAAAAGCGACCATTACGATCGGTTCGAGTGGAGCCGTTCGAGTGGCTGGGAAGGAAGTTTTACGAGACGAAAAACAACGATTTTTCAATTATCTTTTGGCAGAAGGTCATTACGTTTCGGGTGGCCCTACCAATAATGGGGGGGTTGTTTTTGAATGGTTTGCTCGTCAATTTGGCAATTTTTCAGAAGACTTAGATTTTGAAGATGTCCTCAATGATTTGTTTAAAGAAGCCGCTCAGGTGAAAGCTGGAGCAGAAGGCTTGCTTTTTTTACCGTATTTATTGGGAGAAAGAGCCCCACTTTGGAACGCCAACGCCCGTGGAATGTACTTCGGACTCAACATCAGTCACCAACAAAAACACTTCGTTCGGGCAACGTTGGAAGGTATTTTATTTGAAATTTACAGCATCGGAAAAATCCTTGAAATCCACCGAAACTTTGATAGTATTTACATCAACGGAGCTTATGCTTCTTTGCCTTTATGGACGCAAATCTTGACGGATATGTTCGGAAAAACGATTCATGTCAATGATAATCATGACAGCGTGGCGATGGGTACGGCTTTGTTGGGACTCACGCAATTAGGAATTTATAAAAATTTAGAGGAAGCCGCCGCCACCGTAAAATCAGTTGAAACGTATCATCCAAAAGCTCAAAATCATGAAGTTTACATGAAATATTTTAAGATTTTTGAAAGATTAAGTTACAAACTTTCGGATGAATTTGAGGAGATTGTTTTGTTGCAACAGGGTTTTTAGTTGAAAGTTGGCAGATTTCTATACAAACACTTGTTGAATTTTCGAATTTTTTCGGAGTCCGACTCGAAATTTCGCTGTTTGAGCGTAGCGAGTTTAGGAATTTCTTGATTTTTTTTCTTTTTGTATCAAGGTGCTGTTGTGACTCTTAGCAAATAAGTAGTGGGGAATCCCTTGATATGTACATATCTCAAATGGATTGTTTAGACAAGAATCTCCTCTCACCACTTAAAAGCTAATATCGGAATTTAATCTATTCGAACATAATTTTTTACCAGACAAACATACAAGACAAAAAGAAAAAGACTAAAAATTGGAATAAATCTGATAAAATCAAAAAGTGTCTGCCTGTAAAGTATGCGGAAAGAAGTAGAATTAAAATAAAATTATCCCTTTACACTGCCTACTTTAATTTAACATTCTCCAAATGTCTCGTAGCATCTCTTTTAGTCTTTTTATCTAAATTTTTCTGTAAAGCCGCCGTCAAATCAATGCCCGTTTGATTGGCAAGGCATATCAAAACGAACAAAACATCCGCCATTTCATCGCCTAAATCTTTATTTTTATCCGACTCTTTTTCTGACTGTTCTCCGTATCTACGAGCAATAATTCTGGCAACTTCACCGACTTCTTCCGTGAGCATAGCCATGTTTGTCAATTCGTTAAAATACCGCACACCAATGGTTTTAATCCATCCATCCACGGTTTTTTGGGCTTCTTCTATCGTCATTTTGATTGATTGCGTTGTTGAAATAACTACCCATAAAACTGCCAAATAAGCAAGGTAGAGGCGAAATGTACGTACTAAATTGAAATACGGGAAATTTTACTGGATTAATTCCTATTAATTGACACAAGAAAAATCCTGCAAAAATGCCCACTATTAATTGAAGGGCAGAAATCCAACCCTTTTGTGGTTGCAAATACCCTAAAGTTAAGGCAAAAATAAAAATGAATAAAAGTGGAATATGAATAACATCACTGCGAAGATTTATCGCAATAATTAATGCTGTGAAAAGTAGGGCTAAAAGTGTGTTACGAATCATATTTTGTTTTTGGAATCTAAGATTATCGTTACTGGGCCATCATTGATTAAAGCGACTTTCATATCTGCCCCAAATTCGCCCGTCTGGATTGGCTTATCTAAATCTTTTTCTAACTGAAAAATCATCTTTTCGTACAAAGAAATCGCAATTTCGGGTCGAGCAGCTTCCATAAAACTTGGACGATTTCCTTTTTTGGTACTGGCGTGAATCGTAAATTGACTGATAAGTAAGATATTACCGTTAATGGCTGAAAGGTCAAGATTCATCTTACCTTCATCATCGAAGAAAATTCTCATACCGACAATTTTCTTGGAAAGCCATTCCACATCTTCCTGTGTATCCGTATGTGTAATACCCAAAAAGACCAGAAAACCCATCTGAATTTCTCCTTTAATTTTACCCTCTATTTTAACGGAAGCTTCTGAAACTCTTTGAATTATGGCTATCATTTTTTGTGCTACATCAATAAATATACAATCAATAAATATACACCATAGCCCAAAAGGTCATTGGTCGTGGTGATAAATGGTCCCGATGCAATGGCTGGATTAATGTCAAATTTGTTCAAAACTAAAGGCGTTATTGTACCCATTAACGAAGCCAGCATTACCACAGAAAACAATGATAATGACACAGTTAGCGACAAATTGACATTCACACCATCCACTGCCAACGAACCTGCAAAAGCAAAAATTCCAGCAATAAGAGCGTTGAATAAAGCAACTTTTAGCACCTTCAAAAGTCGTTCACCAAGGGGAGTGTCAATCCCTGATTTATCCGCCAAACTCTGTACAATAATGGATGAAGATTGAATACCTACATTTCCGCCCGTTGAACCGATCAGCGGAATAAAAGCAGCAATGGCAGGGACAGCCGAGAGTTTATCATCAAAGTTATCAATCAGTTTTGCCGCTAAAAAACTCCCACACATTCCCATCAATAACCAGGGAAGTCGTGAACGAACCAATCGCCAAACGCTATCATCTTCCTCAACATCTTCCGAAATACCCGTCATGGCTTGAGCATCTTCTTGGGCTGATTCCGTGATAAAATCTACCACATCGTCAATCGTAATTCTACCCAATAATCGCCCTTGAATATTCACGACTGGCACAGCATCAAGGTCATATTTTTGCATCACATCGGCCACTTCTTCACCCGTTGCGGTGGTCTTTACGGAAACGATATCGTCGGAATAAATATCCGCAATTTTCGACCCTCTTTTTGCCAAAATAATCTTCTTTAAAGACACCCTCCCTTGCAAAATCAAATCATCGTCAACTACATAAACGGCATTGACATTTTCCACGTCTTCCGCTTGTCGTCTAATCTCATCAACGCACTCAGTAACAGACTGTTTGATATTAATTTTGATTAATTCTTTTTGCATTAAACCTCCCGCTGAATCTTCGTCGTAGTGCATTAAATCATTCACAAAACGAGCCTGTTCTTTATCTTTCAGCAAACCTACAATATCTTCCGAAATATCTTTTGGTTGCTCATTTAGTATGTCAACGGCATCATCAGAATCCAATAAATCTACATATTCCGCAATTTCTTGGGGCGTAAAGTTTTTCAAAAACTTTTTACGGTCGTCGGTATCAAGATTGGTGATAATTTCTGCTCCCAATTTTTTATCTAATAACCTGACCAAATAATGAGATTCTTCACCAGTCAATTCATACAAAATGTTGGTTATATCAGCGGGATACAGCTCATCCATTTCAGCTTTAATAAATTCATAATCTTGCTGATTGATAGCACTTTGCAATTTTTCGAGATAGTCTTTTGTTAATTCAAAAGGCGTAAGTTCGAAGGGTTGATTGGTGATTTGCTCCATAAGTTTATTTGTATGAATGAAGGTTTATAACTGGTATTTTCCCAATGTATCATCGTCCCAAAAAGTCTAAAAACTTTCTTCGGGATATCCATTTCTACTAATTTATTTAATCAAAGGGTATTCTTCTAAAGTATCCGCATTCAGCAATTTCACCTCCATCGCCATTTTCGTCAATTCCAAAAACTCCGCTACGCTCAACTGTTCTGCTCGTTTACTCATGTACGGATTATCGGGCAATTGCAAGGCCTTCAGCGCATTTCGAAGCGTTTTTCGTCTTTGATTAAAGCCCATTTTTACCACCGATTTAAACATACTTTCAGAAACCCCCAAATCAGTAACGTTGTTTCTTTTTAAACGGATTACGCCCGAATTCACTTTTGGTGGCGGTGAAAAAACTTCGGGGCCCAAAGAAAAACAATATTCAATATCATAAAAAGCTTGCAACAAAACGCTCAAAATTCCGTAGTCTTTATTCCCTGGTTTTGAGGCAATTCTGACGGCGACTTCTTTCTGAAACATCCCCGCAACTTCTGGCACTAAATCCTTATAATCCAGCACTTTAAACAAAATTTGCGAAGAAATATTGTAAGGAAAATTACCCACAATCCCGAACTTTTTACCCCCAAAAAACTTCTCTAAATTCAAATGCAAAAAATCAGCCGAATGAATTCTACCTTTCAATTCTGGATAATGGATATTCAAATATTCCACTGATTCACGGTCAAGTTCTACTACATCCGTCTGATATTCAGTGTGTTGTAAAAGATATTGTGTCAAAACACCCATGCCCGGTCCAATTTCCAAAACTTGGTCATAATCACCATGTCTCGACATCAAATCTGCGATACTTTTTGCTGCCTCCAAATCCCGAAGAAAATGCTGCCCTAAACTCTTTTTTGCCCTTACGTCCATCTTTTTTAATTAATAATTGATAGTTGATAACTAATAATTATTTGTACAAAAAACCATTTATTCCTTCTATCTATGCCTTAAAATTACGTTGAAATTTGTACTTTTAGGTTAAATATTACAATAAGTTGGTTTAGTATTTTACAAAATCACTTATCTTAATCAGTTTCCGTTTCAAAAAAACTCTCAATTATTAATTATCAACTATCAATTGAAATGCGTTGGACTCATAAAACAAAGGAAGATTTAATTACTGAAATTCGTCATCTCAAAAAAGAATTGCGGGTTTTGGAAGTCAATGAACGATCGGGAGAAATGCCCCTTTCGATGGCTTCTGAATTGGAAAAAACGGTTGAAAATCTCAATTTGATTGGTATCGTTTTGGAAGAAGACGGCACAATTATATTTTGTAACTCCTTCTCTCTCAAAATATTAGACTATACTTTGGAGGAATTGATTGGTAAAAATTTCTTTGATGTAATCGTTCCCGTTGCAGAAAGAGAAAAACGGATAAAATCGTTCAAAGATGCCATGGAAAAGGGTGGTTTGTTTGAAGAAAAAGAGCGAACGATGCTCACAAAATCTGATCAAATTAGGTTCGTTGAACTCAATTCCACAATTTTTAATGATGCCACCGAAGAGATTAGATATTTGACCGTTATTGGTGAAGACGTAACCGAACGCCGCAGGGTTTCGGAAGCCTTAGCACGCACCAATTCTCAACTTCAAGATATTATCAATAACACCTCCGATTTAATTCAATTAATCAGTATGTCGGGGCGTTTTCTGTATGTCAATAAGGCATGGTTAGAAATCACGGGCTATGAATCTGATGAATTGGCGAGTCTCCGTTTGAAAGATATTTTACACCCTGATTTTGCGGAGGAGGCACTTTTGAAATTTGAAAAAGTAAAAAATGGTGAAAAAATAGCCGATTTTGAAGTTGTTTTCCGTAGAAAAGATGGAAGAAGATTATACCTTTCGGGTTCGGTAAATTGTCGATATGAAAAAGAAACGCCCACTGCTTTTCGTTGTATTTTTCACAATTCAACCGCCAAAGTTCGGGCGGAACGGTCTTCAAATTTATATTCAAGCATTGCCCAAGCCACCATTCGTTCAACCAATTTAGATGATTTATACGTCAATATTCACCAAGAATTAGGCAAAGTGATTGATGTAAAAAACTTCTTTATTGCCCAATACGATTCAGCGAAATCATTTCTTTATTTCCCCTATTATATTGATGAATATTTTGATAGCCGAGTCCATTTTACCAAAAGGAAATTAGGAAATGGACTCACCGAATATGCCATTGCTGCCAATAAACCCTTGATTCTTAGAGATGAAGATATTTATAAATTAGCGGAAGATAAAACTATTTATCTCTACGGCGTTGTGCCTAAAGTGATGATTTGTGTGCCGTTAAGAATTGGAAATAAGGTTACGGGAATCATCGGTTTGAAATCGTATGAACGCCAAAATAAATACGAACAAAGAGATTTAGAATTATTGGATTTTATTTCGGGACAAGTTGCCCTTGCCATCGCCCGTAAACAAGCCGAGGATATGCTCGCCCGTGAAACGGCCCGATTGACGGCAATCATTGAAGGGAGTTCACATTTAATGTGGTCGGTCAATCGTAGAATGGCTCTTACTTCTTTCAACCAAGAATATTCACAACTCATTGAAAACCAATTAGGTGTAAAACCTCAATTGACATTCAGTACCGAAAAAACAGGATTTCGAATGGTTTCGCAGAACGATAGAAAAGTCTTAGAAAGCAAATATCGAGAAGCATTCAAAGGGGAACAACAGCATTTTGAAGTACAATTAGATTCAACCGATGGAGAAGAAAAATGGGTAGAAGTTTATCTGAATCCGATTGTGAATCATGGAAATATCGAAGAAGTTTCGGGGATTGGGCGTGACATTACCAATCTAAAAAAATATCAACAAGACATCGTAAAAGCCAAAGATGAGGCTGAACGTTCGTTGAAAGTAAAAGAAAGATTTTTAGCCAATATGAGTCATGAAATTCGTACACCCATGAATGGCGTGATTGGAATGATTGATTTAATGATTGATACGCCTCTGAATGAAGAACAGAAAGATTACGTTCAAACCATCCGAAAATCATCCGAAACACTCCTTCATATTCTGAATGATATTTTAGATTTAGCAAAAATAGAAGCAGGAAAAATGGCGCTCAATGAAGCTCCATTGGTGTTTAAGGATATTTTTGATAGATTACAATCCCTTTTCAATCAAGTTGCCAGTGCGAAAAACAACAAAATTATCTGTGAATTTGATGAAAATTTACCAGAATTTGTGATTGCCGATGAAACTCGTTTACTCCAAATTCTTTCAAATCTCACCTCGAATGCGCTGAAATTTACGGAAAATGGCATCGTCAAGATTAAGGCAAATTTGATTGAGAGAAGAGGAAAATTCAATCGCATAAAAGTAGAAATTATTGATTCTGGTATTGGCATAACGGAAGAAAATCTAAAAATGCTTTTCAATGCGTTTCAGCAAGTGGATAATTCTACTAAAAAATCATTTGGCGGAACGGGTTTGGGCTTAGCAATTTCCAAAGAATTATGCCGCATGATGAAGGGCGAAGTTGGCGTAACTTCCGAATGGGGAAAAGGCTCAACGTTTTGGTTTACCATCGAAATCAAACAGACGGATATAAGCCCGATGATGTCGAAAAAAGATGAACCCGTTTATCAAGTTCTTAATCATTTTCAAACGTATCATCCCTATTTATTGGTCGTTGATGATAATGCAACCAACAGAAAAGTAGCCAGCGAAATCCTCAGAAAATCAGGCTGTGAGGTCATCACGGTGGATTCTGGACAAAAAGCAATTGACATAGTTAAGGCTTCTATTTCGGATAAACCATTCGATATTATTTTTATGGATATTCAAATGCCCGAAATGGATGGCGTAGAAACTACCCAACACTTAAGAGATTTGAAGGTAAGTTTACCCCCAATTATCGCCATGACTGCCTACGCAATGAAGGAAGATAGAGACAGATTTATGGCGAATGGCATGAATGATTATGTCCCAAAACCCATCAGAGCCGAGATTTTGGTTAGAAAAGTAGCAGAATGGGTTAATAAGCAATTATCAATTGATAATGAACAATTGATAATTAAACGTTTGGATTCGTCAGTGACTTTATATGAATTAGGGATAGCTCCAGAAACTTTAAAAATTGTTAATGTAGGTGAAGTTGAAAAATTACCCCTAACAACTTATCCCTCTCAACTAAATAATTTCAAAATCATCGACCCAGAAATCATCAAACAATTATCCGATAGCGTAGGAGGAGATATGAGTTTTGTTGCTTCTATTTTGGAAGGTTTTGAAGAAGAAGCCACCGAACAAATTAAAAATGCGATTGAAGGATACAAAAATAATAATTGCAAACAAGTCCAAGGAGAATTGCACACATTAAAAGGCAATGCGGGTACTTTGGGAGCCATGCGCTTATACGAAATAACGAGAATAATAGAAGAAAAAGCAAAATATTGTGATTTTCAACTATTTGAAAGTGAGACAATTACACTTCAAGAAGAATTTGAAAAGTTTAAGAAAGAATTAAAAACTATAGAAGAAAAAGAAAAATGGAGATAGAAGGAAAACAATAAAATGAATAAGTAGAAATCAACGAAATAAAATAGAATGTAAGAAACTGATAAAGAAAAAGTAAAAGAGACATTCTAACACTTCGAGGGACAGAACGCAGCCCCACCCCTCAACAATCGTTTTACTTGGCGGTGATATGGCCCTTTATTGCTACAATCTTTTGGTGGTTGACCGTAACTTGATGTCAGTTTTCGGGAATTTTAATATTGTTGAAAACCCCTGTGTAACAGAATAATACACGAATAAAACTGACAAAATCTTTCGATGTTAAAATAAAAATATCATTTAAATCAAAAAATAAGGAACGTTTACATCACATAACTATCTATTTCAACGTGAATGTGAGGAAAGATTATTATTTGTACAAATAAAAGAATGTTTTTAAAGATATTTTTTTCTCTAAGTAAAACCCGTTTAAATATTTGCAAAACCTTCATTTTACAGCTATCAATAACAAAATTGAGTGTTAAATATATTTTTTATAATAAGCCATGATATGCCTTAATAAAAATAGTATTAATTTCCCTTTCTAAACGAGTAAAATCAACCGAACTAAATTTTAAACAATGAAATTAACCACTCGTATTCAATTGATGGTGATGATGTTTCTCATGTTTTTCACGTGGGGTTCATGGTATGGCCAAATGGGAAAATATCTTTTTACAACCTTAAAAGCCTCTGGAGATCAAATTGGTAGTGCTTACGCTACTTTCTCAATTGCTTCAATTATTGCTCCTTTCTTTGTGGGAATGATTGCCGACCGCTTCTTTTCAGCACAAAAAGTAATGGGTATTTTAAATCTACTTGGTGCTGGAATTTTATACTTGTTAATTCAAAATCAAAACCCTGATACATTCTTTTGGTATATTTTGGCTTATACGCTAACCTTTGCTCCCAATTTAGCTTTGTCAAGCTCAATTGCGATGAACCAAATGCAAGACCCTGGTAAAGAATTTCCTGCTATCCGTGTTTTAGGAACAATTGCCTGGATTATCGTTACCAACATTATCGGTTTATACAGTTTAGGCGATAAAGTAGAAATTTTTCAGATAGCCATGTTCACTTCCATCGCTTGGGGCTTATTTGCTTTTACGTTACCCGATACTCCACCAAAAGCAACGGGTGAAGCAACGGTTTCTCAAATCTTAGGTACGGATGCTTTTGTACTTTTTAAAGACCGTTCATTCTTGATTTTCTTTATTTCATCGGTCTTAGTCTGCATTCCTTTGGCATTTTATTACGCTCACGCTAACTTGTCGCTCACAGAATCTCACATGACAAATGTGGAAAACAAAATGTCGCTTGGACAGGCCTCTGAGGTATTATTCATGCTTTTAATTCCTTTTGCTTTGCAGAAATTTGGCATCAAAAAAATGCTTATTGTCGGCTTAATTGCTTGGATAGTTCGTTTTTTATGTTTTGGAAAGGGTGATGGTATTTCTTCAGAATGGATTTTATATGTAGCCATTGTTCTTCACGGCGTTTGTTATGATTTCTTTTTTGTAACAGGACAAATTTACACGGATAATAAAGCGGGTGATAAAATCAAAAATTCGGCTCAGGGACTTATTACCTTTGCCACGTATGGCATTGGGATGGGAATTGGCTCAAAATTGTCAGGAATTGTACTTGATACATATACATTTACAGATGCTGCTGGCGTAGTTACGCACAATTGGAATGGCGTTTGGATGATACCAGCGGGTATCGCTGCCGTTGTTTTAATATTATTCATTATATTTTTTAAGGATAATAAAGCTTTGAGCAAATTATAAATTCAAAAGCACAAAAATAATATTTCATCAATATATCGCTGATGGCTTGAAGTTCATTGCTAATTGCCAAAAGCTCAAATCTAATTAATTATGGCAAAAGTTTGTATTCTTGGTGGTGGATTTATCGGCCGTTTTTACGCTGATTCATTGCATGGACAGCGTGGACGAGACCGTGTTGAAGTGGTATATGCCCGTAAAGAAGAAACGGCGAAACGATTCGCAACTGATTATTCTATCCCAAATTTTACGACTTCAATGGAAGAGGCTATTGCTCATTCCGAAAGTGAAGTAGTGGTTATTGCCCTGCCAAATCATATTCATGAAGAAGCTGTTATGCTTTGTGTGAAGCATAAAAAAGCTGTCCTATGTACCAAACCGTTAGGCCGAAATGCGGAGGAAGCCCTCAGAATGACAAAGGCTTGCGAAGAAGCAGGCGTTTTTGGGGGATACTTAGAAGACCTCTGTTATACACCAAAATTTCTAAAATCAGTTCAAAGTGTGAAAGATGGAGCAATTGGTAGAGTACTTTGGGCAAAATCTCGTGAAACACACCCTGGCCCGCATTCAGATTGGTTCTGGAATATTGAAATGGCGGGCGGTGGTGCCATCCTCGATTTAGGTTGTCATTGCATCGAAATTGCCAGAAATTTTATTGGTAAAGATATTAAACCTGTAGAGGTAATGTGTTGGGCAGATACGCAAGTAAAACCCATTGATGCCGAAGACCATGCAATCGGTTTGGTAAAATATGAAAATGGCGCTATTGGACAATTTGAGGTTTCATGGACTTTCCGTGGAGGGATGGATTTGCGAGATGAAGTCATGGGAACGGAAGGAACAATCTGGACAAATTCTTTTTTAAGAACTGGTTTTGAGATGTTTACCACTGGAAAAGGGGGAGGCGGCTACGTAGCTGAAAAAGCTGAATCGGCAACGGGTTGGCTATTTCCGGTGGGTGATGAAGCCCATGAATTGGGATATACACACATGTTTACGGATATGTTTAACGCAATTGAAGAAGGACGCTTACCACAAGAATCTTTTTACGATGGCTACGTGGTAAATTCCATTATTGATGCCGCTTACAAATCAGCAAAAACAAAATTGTGGGAGCCTGTCAATTTACCAGTTTGGCGTGGACAAGAAGGCTTACAAAAACCATCTGTCTATCAAGAATACGATGCTGAACACTGGTTTATAAAAGATGAGATTCTTTCAAATGGTGATACAAAAGTAATTTTGAAGAAAAAAGAAACGGGCGAAATCATTGAAATTGAACGTTTGAATTTAAAATAACCTTATAAATTTATAACCTTTATTTTATAAAGTAATCCGTAATTTATGAATAAGAAAGCCACACAATTATTAATTTTGTGTGGCTTTTGAATAGCTAATATTTGCCTTACGCTGTTTATTAAGGGAAATTGTAAAAAATAACGTACTATATTTGACTTGGCATACCGTACAGAAAGTTAACACCTGCGGAGAGTTTAACGGCGAACACCAGATACTTTGAAATTTACAATAGTGGCCACTGTAATATAAAATTTACATCACCACACAAGACAAATACCTAACGTAAGTACTTATAATAATATATCAGTTACGTTACTTTCTTCCTCCTTTTCCGACTCACTGTCTTCACCTATAGAATTTGCTGCTATTTGCTCAATTAATTCTGTCAATCGTAAATCTGAAGAACGAAGTTTAAAAACATTATCCATTAGCCTTGCACCTTTCAGGCTGTCGTATTCTGGAG
The DNA here is from genome assembly GCF_964672035.1 of Arcicella sp. Classification (NCBI taxonomy): domain Bacteria; kingdom Pseudomonadati; phylum Bacteroidota; class Cytophagia; order Cytophagales; family Flectobacillaceae; genus Arcicella; species Arcicella sp. The sequence goes on along the minus strand of NZ_CBABQS010000011.1, from coordinate 67,003 downwards.
CAAGTATAATTATGAGTTGCCTCCAGTTATTTGGAAGTCTTTTTTTGCACACCCTAATCCTATTCTTTAGAATTTCAGAGGTTTTTTTTAAATCAATTTGTAGCATATAATAATAAAGTAATTATATTTGTGCCTAACAGTTTATGTTATACATACAAATATAGAATAGTCGGGAAATATGGATAAATTTACTCTTTTTTATTTAGTTTTAATTTAAAAAATAATAAATAAACTCAATTAAATTTATAATCTTTTAGAATTGCACAAAACTATAATTTTATGAGTATAACTCAAAATTATTTACTAAAAAATTGAAATTTATTAAAAATTCATGTTACTTCACGTCATAAATAAATTTCTTTTATAAACCGCAAAACCAAATGTACAAATCTAAAAAACCAAATGTACCTAAAAAACACATAAACCCCATTTTAAACCGCATTTAAAATCTTATTAAAGAGCGGCAACATCACCTCAGTAACCTCACCAGCCTCATCCGTATCATTCACAGCCTTACGCAATACCTCTAATTGAGATAGCGTAAGGCTATATTCAACCTCAATAGCCTTACTCGGATTAAACAACACACCTTCAACCGTATCTCTCAACTCAAATTCTGCCATTTCTTTGGCTGTGAACATCGTTAAAGACTTTAGAGATGCAATCACTTGCATCTCTATAATTCTACCCTTTGTGGGCAATATTTGGGCTACTAAAAGCCTATCTAACACACCTAATTTCATACTAATATTCCGTTTACAAAAGTTAATGTATTTCCTGATATACTGTAAGTCTGCGAACGTCCATCCTGTTCATTCATCCGCAACTTACCTGTAATATGCACCTCACCATCGGCACGAATGGCCACATTCTTCGCTCCTGTGGCTGCGCTACTGGCTTTTGCGTACAAAGCAATATTATCTAAACCACCTGTATCAGTAATCGAATTCTCTATCTTAATCGCATAATTATAAGTAAATGCACCGTTAAGATTGAAGCTTATTTCTTTCACATTGCCTCTCACAGAACTATTTTTCCGAAATAGAAAGTAATCGCCGACCGTAGCATAATTCGTATTAACTGCAAATGAATCTGCATTGGTTTTTCTTACCAATACATTATCTGTGACCTCGAAAGCACCAATCTTGCACCCGTTTTTCACTTCTAAATCCGAAGCAAAAGCCTTCCCGTTTCGTTGAACTCTAAACGGAGCAATATTTCTATCCGTAAAACTCGAACCTGCAAAGAAAACGACATCCGTTAGCTCCGTTCCTGCTCCGCTCAGTCCGCCTACCTGCCCACTGGTCGGGTTTCCAACTATGAACGCACCCGACAAAACTGCTTGATCACCAACATAAGTCTTTTCAAATTGTGACATAATTGCAGCATTCGCAATTTCATCCGACTGCTTTTTCGACAATGCAGCAACTTCCTGAACTGCGGCCACATCTTTTTTCGCTTTCTTAATATCCCGAACAATCATTTCTTGCGTAGAATACTGAATACTATCTGCAACAACGCCCGAAATTTTACATGGATTAACAAGTGGATAAGAAACCGACTGTAAACGCATAATTGCCCAAATTCCTAACTCTACACTTTTTACTTTCACACTATCACCCGCTTGAAAACGATAAGCTAAACCCATCTCTCGAATAAACTTTTCGTCAATATCGAGCGGAAACGCAACGGGAGGATAAGAGTTTTGTCTTGCGTGTAACTTCGTAAGCCTCAATACTTCCGCTTCTGCCGCATCAATATAACTCTGTGGCATCACAATACCAATCAGCGTATATTTATCGCCCACAGCAGGCGAAAACGTTACATTTGGCAATACATAACCCGTATCATCCTTATTACTTCCGAACGTAATTTGCTTTTTAGTATGATTGTAATTCGTAATTACAAATTCCTGCCCTGACAACTCTCCCGACTTAAAGACAATCTTCGCCGAATCGTTGATTATCTGAGCATTCAAATCAAAATCAATGCTTGTATCAATGACCGTATTAATATTAACAATCGTTCCTACCGTTCCCGTTCGTTTCGGATACACATCATCGAACGTCACACTCCCTTTTTTCCGACCATATAAACTCACATTCCTTTCTACCGTTTCCGAAATCGTAACCCTGTCCATCCCGTTTCTGTAAGTCGAAGGTAAATTCTGATTTCCTCCAAACCCGTACCAAACCGTTGCAAAAGCCTTGTCGACGGCCTGCCGTGTAGCTGATTCTAAACCTTTTCCTCTACCGTATTCTAACGTCACATCGTGAGCAAAACCGATTTTTGGAATGAGTGAGATTTTCTTATTTAAAACCGAATATTCTAACTCAAACCGTTGTGCAATATCCGTCAACGCAGTTCGGCAGCTTTGCTCCGAAAAATCAAAGGTTTCAACCGTACCAAGACCCGAACAAGTCCCTACGCTCCACCCTGAACTATCTGAATTTAACGAGTCTATGATTAAATTAAGCAAATCCAAAGGAGTACCTGAATAACTAAATTTCGTCCGACCTAAATGCGTAATTAATTCATCGTAAAGCGAATAGATTTCACCGTAAAAGTTTAGCTCGTATCGGTACGTTCGCTTATCAATTTGCTGCATACCAACGGCATTTTTTACGGAAAACTTGCGAGTATTAAACATAACATAATCATCCACTCGAATATCCAATACACTTTCCGAATAAAACACCGAGTAAATCTTATCGCTTCCTAAGAGTTCACTCGAAAAAACAGTACCCTCGTCGATTTCGACAAGGGCTACTGTACTGGTAAGTCTTTTGATTTCTAATTTCATAATCTTAAAACAAGAATGGTAAATCAATCGCAAAACGATTATACATCGCCAAATGGCCTGTAACATTGGGGTGAATCCCATCGCCAAAATATAAACTTGAAATATAACTTGCCGATGGGTCACCTCCCGTAGATGTGGCAATATCAAACCTCGCTCCTATGATTGCACCTGTCTGCTTACAAACTGCATCAATACTATTATTAACCGCAATATGTTCGTTCCCCGCTCCGTAAGTTCCACGGTTTGGAATATGGTTGCAAATTGGGATAACACCTAAAGCAATGATAGAATTAACAAGGCTTAGGTAATTTGCTTCACTCCAACCGCCCATATTTGTCCCAAGATTAAGCATACAATAAGTAGGCTTAATCTTTGATAATTCCGAAGTCACCTTATCGACACAATCTTGCAGAACTGCACTACCACGAGCAGAAATTAAAATATTGCCTCCCAATTTTGCTCTAAGAAGATTCGTATAAGAACTTCCATAAGTTGCATTAGAAAATAACATAGTAGCACTAATACTATCGCCCATCAAAACAACATTTGGCTTACCTGTTGTTACCAACATACTATTAAGCACAAACTCCGTAATTGTTCCACTTTCTACGTAAAACTTATAAGAATCGTTCTGCATATTTTCATTCAATGCTGAACTCGTCGTAACAGAATAAACTAACTCAGTTGAAATATTAGTGACAGTATCAATTAAAGTAAAAGTTGAAATCCACTCTTTTCTATCGACTACTACCGTATATTTCCGACCAACCACAGAATTGGAAGTCAATGCTTTTTCGACCAATAAAGTATTACTTTGATTATAGATTTGCAATTTGTTAGCAGCAAAATCTACGTAAAAATAACCTTCCCCCTGATGAACATCTAACCCAAACGCAGCAATACAAAACCGACAAGATGAAGCCGTGACCGTAAGCATTAATTTTCTATAATCAACATGATAACGCTTTTTTAACCACAAATAAGAACCCGCACCAACCGCCGAAGGCTTAACACCTGCTGAAACAGTCGACCAATTGACTTGCTCAAATTCAGACCCTAAACTTGAAAAATAGTTTTGATACAAAATTACAGGAGGCAATTTTATTGTGCTTAATGCTGCAAGTTTTGTATCATGGTCAGTAGTTTTTGCTTCTAATAAGTTTAAACGGTTATTAATAGGTTGAACTACTCTAAAAATAGAATCAAGAGGTGTTTCATCAATGATATAGTCTAACGAAACACTATACCCTTGAACCGTTCTATCTGTAATAGAATAACTCTGCCCTGTTGAGGTAGTATAATAAATCCCTGTTCCTGCACTTGAAAAAGCAATAAATGCACCTACTTCAATTTGATAAGTATCACTACTAAAATCTATTGTTTGGGTAGTACTTGTCAAAATAGTCCCCCCGTAATTTTTAAGCATTGTACAAGTAAGGACGCCATTATTATTAACAATTCGATAGGCATAAACAGTAATTGTATCTCCAATAACACCCTTAACTCGAACACTTCTTAGAGTTCCAATTCTTAAAACTGGAACATTATTCGCATAAGTATAATTAGCGCCACCCAATGAATTAATAACCGAAAAATCCTTTGTGTAACTTGTCAAAACCGTAGATGAAACTTTATTTTCGTGTGTTTGAACAGTTGCTTTAACAACATCTAATTTCAAACTTTCTAATGTCCCTAATCTTCTTAAAACTGTTCCTGATACTGTTTCATCAATCACAAAATCAAGTGCAACGGTAAATCCATTAATATTATTCTGAGTAATAGAATAAGACTGCCCAGTTGTAGTTGTATAATAAATGCCTGTTCCAGCACTTGAAAACGCAATAAACGCACCTGCTTCTATCAAAAATGTATCTGTACTAAAATCTATTGTTTGGGTAGCAGTTGTTAAAACTGTGCCTCCATAATTTTTCAATAATGTGCAAGTAAGTACATTTGAATTATTAACAATTCGATAAGCATAAACCGTAATAGTATCACCTACTACGCCTTTTACCCGAACGCTTCTCAAAGTTCCCACCTTTGTCGTAGGTACAACATTAGCATAGATAAAATTAGAACCTCCCAATGTATTAACTGCCGAAAAATCTTTTGAATAACTCGCTAAAGTCAATACACCTGTAACAGTTTCTAAAGCTGTAACCTTTGGTGGTAATAATTGCAAATCTGCAACTTGCTGACTAATACCAACTGCCCCAGTTTCATTAATTATAAAGTCAACTGCAATTTGATTCCCTTGCAAAGCAGATACGGTTGTCCCCGAAACATAATAACTATTACCTCCCGTAGCATTATAATACAATCCAACCGAACTTTTTACAGCGATAAACCATCCAGCCTCAACAATAAAAACATCTGAAGTAAAAGTAATTGTTTGTTCTAAAGTACTGGTTACAATAGGAGTATAAGTATGTTGCAATGTTGCGGTAGTTCCTGAAACCGAATAAGCATAAATAGTAATGGTAGAGCCTACAGTTGCTTTTACTCGTACAGATTTCAACGTTCCTCTCGTTACCACAGGCACATTATTAAAAAAAGGAACGCCATTCGTTGAAATAGTGCTTATAGTTGAAAAATCCTTCGAGTAATTAGTTAGCTTTTCGATACCAATAATTTGATTTAGTTCATTTTTATTATAATAATCTACCAACGTCACAGGAACCGCCAAACTACTCCAAGTCGTCAAATCCCAAAATAACATATTCAAATTAGCAGTCAACGTTATCGTTCCCGAAGGAGCCGTATAAGTCCCAGCGCCTGCATACAATATCTGCGGAGTCGTCGGACTGCCCAAAGTCGCACCCGCTGCTACTTTAGTCGGAACAATGGCACCATTGGTAAACGCCGCAATCAAATTCTTAATTTGCTGAATATCTGTGTAGGTTGTTGAACCATCCACATTCTTTCCTAATAAAACCTTATCCAAAAGCTCCACTTCCGTAGCCTTCTGTAATCCTTGCCAAAACTGAACCATATATTTTCTATTTATGTGTGATTAATTTATTCTCCTAATTCATGCAAACGTCTAAATTCTGCCCGTACTTGCTCTTTTGTTCCCGTAGTAATATAAGCCTTCAAAGTTTTTATGTAATCACCTCTATTACTAATATTGAAATTATGAAATAAATCAAAGTAGGTAAATCCACCACCAAACTCCGTCCCTTCGCCATTGCCTTGATAAACTTCTAATTGCTTCATTTGCGAATAAACACTATTTCCCGACTGTTTTGAATACAATCCAATTGCCTTATTATCTCTATTCCGATATACACTCGACCAGTATTCAGTACAGTTACGGCCAATTACGCTTCCACCCTGATTAATAATTTGCAACTGCCCATCTTCAACATCATCCCCAATCCACGGATTAGCACCCGTATAGCACTGATAACGATTCAAGGTATTTACAATAAAACAAGCAGGAAAAGCCGCTCCATCGAAACCACCTTCAACATTTTGTTGATTGTCAGTCCTGAAACTATGATAAGTCACCTCCATCGCTACGGAGCGTTGATTAAGCGTATATTTCACCTCAATGATAACCTCACTAAAAAGCGCATCAAAAGTGTAGAATATCGGTCTAAACTTCACGTAATAACTATCGCCAATTCGCTTATAATCAATCAGACTTTGCGAATGATTGAAGAAATCACCGCCCATCGTCGTATTGTAGCTCGTTATTGACCCCTGATTATTACCCGCCGAATGTGAAACCTGACCAGCTTGCGTATAACCATCTGGTTTCTGATACGCATCTATCGTAATCTGAAAACCACCATCGTAACCATTGTAAACCAAATTCTCTGTACTATTCTTTTCCGAAACCCACATCAATTGCCCGCCACGTTTTAGATTTATTCCGATTTTAATGAAATCATTATTCATCCAAACAATATCGTTGAAAGGGTCATACCGAGGCTGATTCGTGAAAATTGCAGGCAGATTATTAACATTATCGTAAAAACTCGGAGCCTTACCATCCGAAAAATAATAAGTTGGCTTTTGTGGCTCAATGAAAGTCACACCGTTTACCGTCGCACTCTCAACCTTAATCACATTACTCGCACCCGAAATTACACTATTCACTGTCCGTTTTGCCGTATATTCATCGTTTAGCGAAGGATTTTCAACCGTATAATTCGCACCCGTAACGCTCAAACTCGTCCCATTTTTAAACCACGAAATCGTTCCTGTATTCGCACTCGAAAAAGTAACCGACTGCCCTGCCAAAACCCTCGCAGGTACACTCGTAATCGCAGGAGCCGTAACCGTAGGCGTAGAAGCAACGCCCAACGGGAACGCACGAATGGCAATCGTTCCCGCAGGAATATCAATCACCTCGCTAATATTGTTACCATCGGCTGTATAGACAAACGTAACCGAACCTTGCTCGCTGGCATACGCCTGAAAAGCCAACACAAATACCACCGCCAAATTCTTATTCACCACCGCTCTTACGGGTGATTTTGTATTCAACTGCCACTGTAAAGCGGTCAGCTGTTGCGGAGTTGAAGAACCCGCATAAATTACCTTTGTCGTTTGATTCAGATAGATTTCCGTACCATCACAAATGTCATAAAACGAATATTGACTACCATTAGAAAGCGTTATTTTGCGGGACAATTGATACAATGCTTTCATCGTGTACGTGTACCCTTCTAAATCTGCATTACCGTACGTCTTATCATCCTCTCTATTCCCTCTACGAGCATTCGCCGATCTTAATCTTGCAATCGCCGTCTCTGCCCATGCCGAACTCCACCAATTGATCCATCTCGCACCGCTAAAAAACGCCAAATAAACCTGTGCCTCCGAAATAAAATTCGGCAAGTACTCGCTCCCAATCGCATTCAACTGACTACTTAGTATATTCCCATTACCATCCCGTTCAAAATACTGGATCCCGTAACGATTGTATTCCTGTATCCATTTTCCATCCGCATACTCAGGATGAATAGATGAATAATGAAACCCGTTATCTCGTTCATTTACGGGCTTCAATTGCATAATCAAATCCTGATTAAAAGGACTATGCTTTGCGTAGGATTGTTCCACAATTGCCCCCAATTGCGTAGCCCAATGTTCCGCATTCGTTACCGAACTATACCCGTATGTATTATCACACTCATTTCCAAAATGATTAATCACAATCCAATTATTTCCATTTTGGTCTTTTGTTTGATACCCCTGTGGCAACAATGCCTCAAACGTAAAACTAACTTCCACACAAGCCGCATGACGATTATTGCTCGCCAACGACTTCCCTCTCGAAACAACGGGAACGGTAGTATCAGCCGCTAAAGTCCAAATATTATTCGCCCCCCCATTATACAAATTTGAAGTAGCATAACCGCCATGATTTAGTCCACCTCCGTATTGAAAAGCGTAAAGCCCTTCCGTTTCTCCCAATCCTGCCTCAAAAGCTACCACGTGATAATTCGCATCTTCCTGCGTGGACATCTTCGTATAATAATTCTCATAATCCACAATAGCCAAAAACACTTTCCATTTTCCCGAAGCTCCTTTCAATTGTTTATAAGTATTCGCATAACCAAAACACCGTTTCGCAAAAGCCGCAAAAGCATCATAACTCAATTCTTCAGCTCTCTTATTCCCGTTCGCATCTGCCCCCAATCCATCATCCACAATAATCCTATCCCCCGTAATCACGTTTTCCATCCCCACATAATAAGCTCCTAATTTCGTTGCATTAATCGCTACAATACCTTTTTTGAACATCTTTCTAAATTGCTCTTCCTGCGTAGCACCAAAATTATCCTTATAAGGAGTATGCCAAAACAACCCTTTCACAGCCAATGCCATCCCCGTTCTCGAATCCACCCTTTTAGGAATATCAAAATCGGGTATCAAATCTGGTTGAAAACGATTCCAATGCGTTTCGGGAGTAAGCGGAAAATCCGACAAAACCCCAGCCGTTCCGCTCGGAGGCGTAATTACCGTACCGATCACCTGCGTTTTTGTGGCCGTGAACGTAATAATATTCTTATTCCGCACATCAAAAATCCGTGAACCCACCACTATATCCGAAAACAAATTACTCGTTTTCCACGCACCCGCATCTACCCGATACTCCAGCACGTAATTATCTGGATTCGCAACATTTACGGTCACATTATAAGTATTAGCGGTCGAACCTGCCGACACCTGTAAAGTAGTGATAGATAAGGTATTAGTAGTCGCTTTTGCTTGCGTAATCGTAATCGCTTTATTTCCCGCTCTGCTACTCACAATGATTGTTCCCGTTCTGCTATTTGCCGTAGTATTAGCATCCACTTCAATTACAAAACTTCCATTCCCCAATCCCAAAGAATCCGATAACGTTGCCCAACTCAACCCTTCCAAAACCGTCCATTCTACATTGCTCGTTACCGTAATTTCAACCTCCGTTTCGAGAGCTTCAATATTCACACTTTGCGAAGAAACTGCAATCGAATACACCGTTTCCGAAGGTTGTTCAACGGGCGGAAAAATAATTATCTTTTGCCCCAAAGCATCCAAAAGCGGAGTCCCATCACTACCTATCAAAAACGACCAGTCGAAACGAGCCGACACCTCCGTAAACTTTACGGATAACTCTGCCGTAATTTGTCCATTGCCAAACTGCAAAACATTCGTAACCTGAAAGCCATTGGCCACAAAAAAATCCCGAAACGCATCGCTTCGATAAGTAATGTATCTTACGCCCTCTTTTTTAAACAAAGCATAAAGCCCTTTTAAAGTGTTTTTAAATCCCGTATAATCCGAACTTTGAACGAGTGTTTTTATGGTTACTTCACGACTCTGCAATTTTGAAACCTTATAGCCTTCATTTGCATAAAACGTACTCTTAAAATTCTTAGGAGCAGGATTATTAAACCGTCCAGTCACATCCAGCGGAATTATATTCAAATCCTTAAAACTAATTCCATCAATACCAAGCTCCGCATTCGTAGGAGCGGGAACAGTTCCCGTCAAATCAACCACAGGTTCCCGAAACGTAAACTTCAACTTACACCACCCATCCCCAATATAATCCGCCACAATCGACTCTTTCAAATAAACCTGAAACGTCCCCAAATTATCCGCAATGAAAGGAACTAAGGTATTAATCCCCCCCAATTGCTTGTATAAATCATAGCATTTTGCCAAGGCTGTCGCTTCCGTATCCGTTTCCATTAAGGCAACAAAAACAATATCACGCCCCGCAAAACGTATCTCTTCAGGACGCAAATAAGGCTCAATCGAATCCGCATCATCACCCCAATCGTGCGATACCTTACCCATCCGTGCAGGCATATCCCAACAACCAGACACCGCCAAATTCGACCCGTCAATTTGCGAAGGAATTAACCCAAACGCATCCAAATCAATATTTCCTAACTTATACATATTTATAGGTATTTTTTAATAATCACCATCCGTACTTTTCTTTATTCTTCAATTTTGTATCTAATACAATATTTATACATCCTTCACATTGAGCTTTACAGGGAGCAGGAAAAAGAATATGGCTTTTTTCTGCTTCTGATATTCCAGAATTATTACAAAACCTAAACGCCTCATTCCATTCTTCAATCGAGAAATCTTCATGGCCACAATGATTTTGACAATAAAAATTGGGTACTTTATTATTTGAGTTTGCCATAACTATCAATTATTAATTATCAATTATCAATTATCTAAAATCCCCTATCATACCCCACAGCAGTCTGAAACGTCCGTCGTGCAATCCCTTTCAACTCCACCACCGCAATCTCCAACTGCTTAACTGTATTACCCGTATTCGCAACAATCGCCTGCTGAGCCAAAAGCCCTTCACGCATCACCGAAAGCGAAGTATCTGAAGTAGATAAAGTCCGCTTATTAATATCGTACATCGCTCGAAAAAGCCCTAATAGTTCACTACCCGTTTGCTCTGTAATACTCCGTTGAATCACCCCCGAAATACTACTCCCGCCCGAACTCGCTGTACTCGAAGCAGAACCCAATTTATCCAAGCCCGTAATTTGTTTCAAAGCCTCAAACTGCGTATTCGCTCCCGAAATCAAGCCTTCAAACAAGGCCTTCAAATCCTTAATTTCGTCACTGGTTAAATTTCCGTCCGAAACCTCCGCCGCAAATTCCTTATAAAATTTGTCCATCGCTTCCGCCAAAACCTTATTTTTAAAAATTGAAAGAGCCGCATCCTGCATCGTCTTTTCAAAGAAATCCGCAAAATCTTTTGCCGAAGTCTTGCCTTCCTGAAACATTTGAACCAGTGAGTTAGTCAAACTATCTGCCGTAGTTCCCGTGAATAATTCCGCAATTTGTTGAGCCAAATCCCGAAGAGCCTGCTTTGCATCGTAACCCTTCTTTTCTAATTCCACAAGGCGAGTCACCAAATCCTTTGCCTCCCCTTGCAATTTTCCTTCTAATAACAATTTTTGTAAATCTGCAAAACTTTTCCCTGCCAACGTGTCCAGTACATTAACCGTACTCATCGTAAACAAACCAAAAAAAGTATTTTTCACAATCTCTTTCACATACTGCAAACCTTGCAGTTTCTTCATAATCTCAACGCTCTCTTTTGCATAATCTTCAATTTCCTGCTTTCTGATTTTCACCTGCTCCATTGCCGACTTGTATGCCGTATTATCAATTTTTGCATTCAAAATTGCTCGCTCATTCAACACGTCCTGATACTTATGCTCACCATCAATCGCATTCCGATAAAAACTTTCGTAGGCCGCATCCGCCGCTTGTATGCCACCAATAATACCGCCCAAAATGCCCATCACTCCCGTTACTCCGCCCACAATATCTCCCGCACCAAACGAAGCAGAGATGTTCGTGAGCTGGCCTGCCATTTTGGTCATACTTCCCAACGCAATTAAACTTCGTCCTAATCCACTATTTATCCCTCCAACCGACTGAGCAATGCCATCAAATCCACTCGCAAGCCTGCCTAAATCCTGCTCTAAGCCTTTTGCTATTTCCTTTGTATCACCCTTCAAATATTCAAACTGCTTCGCCACCTTATCTCCCCAACTCACCTTTCCGTTTCCATTCGCATCAATTGCTTTTATTTTCCCCTGTATTTCAGCGAGTGCTGCAACAATCCGCTTCCGTTCTTTTTCGCTTACAATACTATTCCCCACATCATCTTTGCTACCTAATTCCTGCGTCAATTCTCGAAAACGCAACTTTAAAGCATCTAAATTGCTTTGCTCAACACCAACTTTTAACTTAATTTCCAATGCTGACAAATCTCGCTCTAACTGCGACCGTATTTCAGCGGGCAAATCTACCTCACTATCCAAAGCCTTTTTAACCGTAGCAATCTGCTCAATTACCTGCTTTTTGGTATAGTCCAACAATTCAACCGATAATTTTCGATAGATAGCCGTTTTCTGCAAAGCTTCATCTTTTGCCGACTCAATCGCTTTATTTTTCGCTTCGTCTAAAGCCTCTTGCCTATCTGCGGTCAAAGCCCCATTTTTCAATAACGATGCCCTATTTTTGTTATAAGTCTTTTCGATTTCAACCAACTTATCAAAATAACTTTGACTTGCATTGAGAGCATCTTTAAAAGCCGAATCATCAATTTTCAACTGTGAAAATTTAGCCTCCGTCAACAACTTTTTCAAAGCCGTCATTCTTTCCGTTTCCGAACCCGTCAAAGTGGTTTTGTTTGCTAATTTATCGTATTCATCTTGCACATTTTCAGCAAAAGTTTTTGATAAATTCAACTCATTTTCATAGCGTGCCTTTGCCCTCTCTTCACCAAATGTCTTTTTATATTCCTCATAATCCCCGTACAACTTCTTTTGCTCCTCAAATCCGATTTTCATCTTTTCCGTTTCCTGCCGATACGTCAAATCCGCTACCGCATTATCACGTGTAGCCAACAATCCCGAACCATCCACCTTAATCTTGTTTTTCGGATTCTTATTAAACTTCTCCACCTCTTCAAAAATCTTCGTGAACCTATCTCGCAAAGCTTGCAACTCTTCCTCATCTTTTGTTTTAGCTTTTCGAGCATATTCTTCCTGAATCTCAAAAACTCGACGTTGTAAGGTTTCTGCCTGCTGAGCTACATTATTAGCCTTCACTACATTAGATTTATCAAGTCCCAAAGTTCCACCTAATGTCTTTGCTAAGTCTGCCGCTTCTTTTTGTGCTTTTGTCGCAATTGTTTTCAGTGCAGCTGATTCTTCATCAAGTCGCTTTGCTGCATCTTCTCGCTCATTTTTCAACCCTATTCCTAAATCTGCGACACTTGAACCTATTAATCTTTTAAAGCCTGCTTTTGCAATATCAACAGGTTCTAACTCCCTATTTGAGCGCTTTTGCATCGCTTCAAGAGCTTTCTTGCTTGCCTCTTCGAGTGCCAATTGAGCAACTGATTTTCTTAGCGTCATTTCAATAAAAGCATCCGCATTTTCAATCAAACCTCTCTCTGCTTGCTCCAAAGTATTAACCTGACCCGCTACCGTTCCAATGCTTTGATTGTATTGGTCTATTACTGCTTTTTTGTCATACAATCCATCCTTTGCGAGTGCCACATTAATTTTCAGACTTTGCACATTCTCAATTGCCTTGGAATATTCGCCACCTCCCGCCAGTGCTGATTGTAATTGTTTATTCGCTAATTCAGCCTCTTCCAATTTCGGTTTCAGAAAATCTAATTCTGATATATATTTCAAAATTGGTTCAACCGCAAACGCAACCAAACCTCCTATTCCTATTCCTGGCAAAAGGTTTGCAAGTTGTGATAGTCCTGGCAAAAACTTAGTGGCAAGACTGGTTCCGCCTTCCGTAATCGCATCACCCAAAGAATCAAACCCTTCCTTCCCTACGTTCTTTGTCCGCTCAATCTCCTTTTGCGTTTCTTGCAATTTTCGATTATACTTCTCTAATAATTCAGGATTGTTAGTAGTTGCTGCTCCATTCGCATACAGTTTCGCCAATGCCTGCAACTTCTGCAAACGCCCAATCGGTTTCTCCACGGCATCCACAATCTTATTTCCCAAATCATCAAAACCCTGTTTACCAATCACCGACAATCGTTGTATCTGCTTTTCGTATTCCTGTATCTTAGCGTTCGCAAGTTCAATCGTCGTTTCATTCGTTGCTGATCTTGCCAACTTTTTCGCCTCATCCAACTTCTTATTCAAAATATCAATCGAAACCAATTCTTTTTGCAAAGTCTTTTCCGTATTCGCTTGCACCCGTGCCGCCACCTGCTCCGCCGAAACCCCAACACCCGAAATCGTCGCTTTTGCCTGTTCCGAGGCCGCTTTGAGTTCAGGATTGTTAATCAAAAAATCTACGTTTACTTCTATATTATCCATATTTTTCCTTGATTCTTGCGGCTAAATCGTCCGTATTACCTTTTTTAATTTCACTGCCTTTCACCATCCGTGCGGAGTCGGCAAGTATCATCTCTATATTAATCCACGACCGCTCCCACATAATTTCCTTCCACGTCATCCCCAAATCTTTCATAATCGTGTGTACAATTCCCCAAACGCTATTAAGCCCAACGGCCCTTAACTCGTCTGAGCCTTTTGCCCCAGTTTCGGAGTCGTGATTTTCATCGCCCTGATAAATCTGGTAGTAGTCATAAAATCCGTAGTTCCCGAAAACTGCAAAATCAACGTTACCAACGTCGTAACATCTTTCGGATTAAGTTTCCAAAGCAACCACTTCGCTAAAATTGTATTAAATAATTGTGGCAAATACCGTCCTTTGAACATACAGAGCGCAACAATTTGCAACTGCGCAAAACTATGTTTCAGCATCATCGCCTCTGCTTTCACCTGTGTAGTTTCAAGTAGTTCAGCATCATCAATGTTCATGTCCAAATACAGTTTTGAAATCCTTAACCGATTCCCTAAACTCGGCTGATAAATTCTAAGGTGTTTTACTCCCAAAAACCTTAAAAAAAATGGGGTACGTATTCCCAACGACACCCCATTTTCTAATAGCGTTTCCGCCGCTAATAATTCTGTTTGCACCTTATACCGATTCCGTAATAGTCATCGGAGCAACGCCCACAAAACCCGTATCGGTTACCGTCACTTTACAGTCAATCGCAATTAGTTTAGAATCCGACAAATCAAGATTTTTCTTTGCCATTAATGATCCTCTCGAAATCGTAATTACACGACCATCAATCGTAGTAGCACGCAACACGCAAATTTTTTCAACGGGCTGTCCTGTCGCTTTTTTCCAAGTTGTCACCTGTGCCACCGTCGTTACCGTTCCACCGAGCAAAGCCGCTAAGGTAGTCGCTTGTGAATCCATCACCGTGAAGCTTGCCATCTCTTCACCACCTTGCAAGTTCACTACAATCGGATGATTCTTCCCTGCCTGATAGTGCTTTGTAGCAGTAGGTTCCGCTTCCGAAATCACCATCGTGTCCTTGTACACAGGATATTCTACAAAACTGGTAGCCGTGCCATCCGTCGTAGAAAATACCCCAATTTCAAGCTTCAAAAGCCCGTAAGAGTTTTTATTCGCCATTTTCTTAAATGAGTTTTAAATGATTTTTAATTAGGGTTTATAATTTCCCATAAACCCTAATTTTGTTATTGTAAAATATCAGATGCCTCAGCAAGAGCAGGAACATCACCCGCAGAAACTTCCTCCGTTACTCCTTCCTTCGTTCCTACTTCTTTAACTTCCTCCGTTGCTACTTTCTTCGTTTTCCCTTTTGCCCCTTTCGGTTTTGCAGGAGCCACAACTTTTGCAACTTCCGTTTCTCCTTCCTCCGTTCCTGCTTCCTCCGTTCCTCCTTGCTTTGCTGAACGACTAAACCATTCTAATGAACCATCTTCCAAAGTCTTCGCATGATTAGCGCCATCCAACTTGTGACCTTCCGAAAAAGCCTGATTGTCGGAAGTAAGAAAAAAGCCTTTTTCTGCCTTTAAGGTAGGGTCGGCAAATAAACCCTCTAAAATATCATCTCTTTTCATTGTAAGTTTTTGTTAATCCCTCGCTCCGAATTGAGCGAGGGCGTTGTGTGGGTTTGCATTTTTGACATAGCAAGTATGCCACCCGTTTTTATGAGTTTTTAGCCTTAAAATCGTATAAAATTATACGACAATCCTAATCCAATACTCGGTTCAATCCTACGGGCAGTTACATTATAACTATACCCAATCTGCAAACCTAAGCCAATTCTTTTCGTGCGGTCGGGAGGCAAAGTAAAACGTTGCACTCCCGTAATGTAACCATTCGGATCCGCCAACGACACATCTCTATACCACGTCTTACCCGTAAGCCAATTACCCTTATAATATTTCGTATCCACTAATTCGACATTATAGGAATACGCTAACATTGAATCCTTTGTCGTCAACTTCGCATCCAACCACTTGTTTTTATAGGCATACGTTTTGAAAACACCGCTTAAACTATCTGTTACGGTTGTTTTTACTTTGTCCTGAACCGTTGCCTTAATTCGTGTAACCTCGTTAATTTTTGATACAGATATATTTAGGGCCTTTTTCAACGAGTCAATATAACCGAGTGTAGCGATATACTTCTCATTGTCCGACTTTGCGAACGTTTCTGTATATACGGCGTGCTGCGTTTTGTCGGGAGCGATGTAGCGGGTAATAATTACACTCTGCTTATTTTGCACCTTTTCGGAACTTGCAAGGCGTTCTTTTACCTCCTTATTTTCCGTAAATTGCTGATAATTAAAATACGCTGATATGGCTAAGCATAGCCCCAGCAGTCCGATAACGATTTTAGTTTTCATTTTTAAGAATTTTTGATACTGGTTGTTGTGTTTGCTCCCGTAGTTCGTCCACGGGAACCGTTCCGTTTTTCAATTGTTTCAACAAAACATCTTGAAATATCACTTTGTCATATAGCCTCAAACGTTCGGTATTAATTGTATCAATCCTTCCGTTCAACCGTCTTACTTCACTTTCAGCGTCATATCGTTGCTGATTGAAATATATTATTGCGGCAATAAGGCAAGCAATCAGAACCTGAATAGGATATTTTTTAATATCCAAAAGCGAAAAAGGTTGTTTCAAGTCCATCTATATTTAGTAGGTAGGTTATTTATTTAGTCCTACCGCTGTCAGCCATTCGGCAACATCGAAAGAAGGACAATCTTTGTGAACATTCGGGAAGTCTCTGTGTCCTTGTACTTTCGCATTCGGAAACTGCTCTTTCAATTCTTTTACTAATTCCATTTGAGCAATTTTTTGCGGTATCGTCCGATTATCCATCGCCTTATTATTCTTATCCACACCCCCGATATAACTAATATGAATCGAATTATGATTATATCCTGCCACTCCATTGCTAATTTTGTCAATTTCCAAAAGGTTTACAATCACGCCCGTAGGCTTAATAATATAATGATAGCCAACATTCTGCCAACCCATCACCTCTTTCCAATATCTTTTAATAGCTTCCACAGTAGCATTTTGTTGCGTAGCGGTGCAATGCAATACGATATAATCAATCTGTCTCATCTTAGGTTTTTATTTATCCCTCCCGAATCTGGGAGGGATAATGGGTTAGGAATCTACGCCTTATTGACACTCAAAATCGCCGCACTAAGTTGCACACGCTTATTAATAGCAATAAAATAATGACGATAATTCAACAAATTTTGCTGATTAATCGGATCCATGCTTGCAGGAGCAAAATACTGCTTTGTCATACCTGTTTTCTTTGCAACGTTCTTAGCAACAAACACAAACGAAGCCTCATATTGTCCTGACGAAGGCGTTGAGCCATACGCCAGTTTTGCCTTCGTTCCTGAATTGTAATGCGGATTCTCATCATAAGAGTGAATTTCAAACCCAGCAATTTTCGGAGCCACATCGCCTTCGCTATGCTTGACCAACTGATCAGCAAAGTTTTTGCGGTCTAACAACAAATCATTCCAGTGATTCTGACACAAAACCAATCTTCTGCCTTGTTTTGGCAATTTTGGTACTGCATTATCACACGCATCTTTCAAGGCCACAAGGTCAGCGTAAGTCATCACCAATCTTGCCCCACTCGCTTCCGTGCCTTCACCTTTCACCAAAATCACAGGCGTTGCCGCCGTATGACCCGCAGGAGCAATGGCATGAGCTGCTTTACTATACTTCTTTTCCAAAACTGCCTCCGTGTGCGTTGCCGTCACTTCGTCAATTTTATTGTAAGAAGAACCTAACGTTTGATCATCGGTCAAAGAAGTTGCCTTCGTTTGAAACCTATCAAGATTAATCGTTACCGAATCATCCGTATAAGCCTGAATAGCAATAGGATAAGTAGTATTATTAATTAATACATCGGGCGAAAAATCAGTCGTAGGAATGTGGATTAAATTAATCTCGCTCGCAGAACCACTTCCTACCTCAATCACATCCATTGGCATCTCTGGAATTCCGTCAAGCCATGCGGCCTCTGTACCATTTTTTATGTTTCGCTCAACTCGGTCGAGCCACATTTCGGGATAATTTGCTGGCATTTTTTTATAAAATTTAAGGATTATAATTTATTTAAAATCGCCTTCCGCTCTCACGGAAGGCATTACAATAGCAAGGATTACAATACTATTTCTTGGCAAATAAAGCCTTGAAAGCCTCTGGATTGTCAGTCTTAAAAGCCAACTTTGCAGCTGTGCTTAGTTTCTCAAACTCATCCACGTTTTTCGGCAATTCACTGCCTGCATCCGCTCCCGTATTAGTCGCACCTAATTGTTTCTTTGCAGGAATACGAGCAAACATTTTAGCCGTCAATTCGTAGTTTTCCGTTGCATCTTTCACAAAGCTTTCCACTTCCGAACCTTCAATTTTTCCCGCAAGTTTTGCTTCCTCTACAAGGGCCTTTGCACGGGTTTCCGCTCCCTGTTTGAAAAGTTGTTTTGTCGCATCGTGTGCCGTTTTTTCGGATGTCAATGCACTCGAAAGTTTTGCAATGTGTGTATCTAATTCTACCGCATCGGCAGGTTGTTGGTTAATGCCCAACGCTACCAATGAGGTAGCCGAAAGATTAATTTTTTCCATTTGATTATTTTCAGTTTTAAAATTCAAATTTGTTTGTAATTCACTCACGGCCAACTTCACCTCTTCCTCTTTCATTTCAATTCCTTCCATGCTGAATAATCTCACAGCATTCTTATTTGAAGGAATTGCCACAATCGAAACCTCAAAAAGTTCGCACTCACTCAAAACCCATTTGCCATCGGGATTTTGCTTCATTTTCTCACGGTCAAAGGTTACGCCCATACTGCAACCCTTAATAAAACCTCTTTCCACTTTTCCCGCAATCTTTTTCGCAACCTCATCTTCTAAATCAAAATTTGGTTCCCCTTCCAATCTCCCCTCTACAATCGCAACATCTTTCCAATTCCCAATCACGTTATTAGTACTTGCATAATGCTCATCCAACATAATCGGATTGTCCGAAAACCGTCCTAACGAAATGCCCTTATTCGGTATTGAAAACCCGTAACTATTATCTACCGTTTCGTCATTGAAAATGAATTTTGCCATTGCTGTTTTTGGTTCTATTGCGTTGTTTACAATGCAAATATGACACACTTCCAAACATCCCGAAAATAACCGTACAAGCCATTACCTATTTTTTTCTTTCAGCCTAAAAACCGTACAATTTTGAAGAAAAAACAACAATATGGCAAAAGCAAAAGACAGGACTAAGCAATTAGCCGAAGATTATTATACCCAAAATCCCGATGCCACCCAGAAGGAAATTGCCGAACTTTTTCAAGTAACCGAGAAGACTTTAGGAAAATGGCTGGTCGAAGGAAAATGGTCTGATAAACGTTTTACCTTCCATTCATCACCCGTAAAAATCAAGCAACTTTTACAGGCGGAACTATTAAGCGTTTCGCAGGGAAAAGCCGCCGTTCTTAATGCCGATGGTATCGCAAAACTTATGTCGGCCCTGGATAAAGTAGAACGCAAAGCAAATCCGATTGTCGTCTCCGAAATCCTAAAGGCTTTAGATAATTTCATTTCGGAGGTTGATCCGCCTTTTGCCGTCAAATGCACGGAGTTTCACAAAAAATTCCTCCAACACCGTATTAATCTCGAATCATAATGCAAGCAATCACAGGAAATAGCAAATACGGAAAACTCCTTGCCGACTACGACAAGCATTGTACACGCATTGCCCAGTCCACCCACATAGATATTCACGAAACACCCGACGCAAAACTAAAAAGGGTTCGTGCCTTAGAGAAAAACTATGTAGAATGGTTCGAGTATTACTTTCCAAATTTTGCAAAGAAAAAATGTGCATGGTTTCACGCTGAACTCGCCAATAACATTATCAATAATCGGCGGATTAGAGAGCTGGCAGAAATGTACCGTTCAGCTGGTAAGTCCGTACACATAGATATGGGAATACCACTATTCCTATACTTAGCAAAATCCGACCTAAAATTCATGTTGCTCGTTGGCGAAACCGCCGATAAAGCCGCACAATTATTATCAGGAATTCAATCGCAATTAGAATACAACAACCGACTCAAAAATGATTATGGTTCTAAGTTTCAGCAAGGCAGTTGGGAAGAAGGAAATTTCACCACTACCGATGGCATAAAATTTATGTCCCTCGGTTTTGGACAAAATCCCCGTGGTGCAAGAGAGCAAGGTGAACGTCCTGATTATATTGTCGTGGATGATGTGGACAATAAACGTCACGTAAATAACGACCGCATGATGGGCGATGCAATTGATTATATCAACGAAGATATTATCGGCTGTTTTGATTCGGTCGAAGATGGTGTTGAACGCTTCGTATATGCAAATAATAATTTTCACAAGAACTCTATTACCAACCGTTTACACCTACATTTTCAGTCAATTATCAATCGACAAAATGAAGCAATAGAAAGCGGAAATGAAGAGGATTATGAAGATGTAGACTCTGACTTCTATGTACTGTATCACATTTTTAGGGTTTGTGCGGTCAAAAATCTTATTGATTTTGAGCCAGAATGGCCAGAAAAAACATCTTCAGGCTATTGGCGTGCAAAATACAGAAATAGCAATACCCGCTCTTTCCTCCGTGAATATATGCACAAACACGTGCAAGAGGGAAAAGTGTTTAAGGCGAATGATATTCTGAGACGAAAAGCAATGAGCCTCGACAAATATGATGCCCTTTGCGTCTATGGGGATTTATCGTACAAAGAAAAAGGAGATTTCAAGTTCCTGGGACTCATCGGAAAAACTGGAAAGGAATTCGATATTATCAAAGTTTACCTCCGACAAAAAAGCCGTGCCGATGTTGCCCGCTGGCTCTACGATATGTTCGAAAAATACGGCTGGGACAAATTCGCAATCAAATACCTAATCGAAGGCCTTTTTGCACAGTCTGATTTTATTAATGATTTTGATAAGGAAGGAGAAAAGCGATGGGGAGAAGGCAATTGCATTAGAATTGCCTCTGATACCAAACCAAAGGACAACAAATTCGATAGAATTGAAAACGATTCTGGACTATTTGAACGGCATGAAATATTTTTTAATGAAGATGATCAAGGACAAGACCAAGAAACACTTATCGACCAATACTTAGAATTCGAGAAAGGCTCTGGAGCAAATGACGACGGCCCCGATGGTTGCAATGGCGGATTCCGCTGGTTGAATAATAGAACTTTCAAAGCCCGTACAACCTCAAGACATGGCAAGCGGAGAAGTATGAAACATTAACCCCCAAAAAACATGGCATTTGTAACAAAAGAAGAATTTCAAACACATCTCTATGCGGAAGCACAAGAAATAATATCTCGTGATGACGAAGAGAAAATTAACAATGCCCTACTATTAGGACAACAAATCGTAGAATCTTATCTATCAGGATACGACACCGCAACCATTTTCGCCACCACAGGAAACGACCGAAATCCATTTCAAATCATTACAACCTACATTAAGGACATCGCCAAATGGCACGCCATCGCAGTATGTAATGTAACCGTAGATTTAGAATTGGCCGAACGTCGCTACTCATCCGCTATTAAGGAATTAGAGAAAATTCAAAGCGGAAAAACTCGATTACCAAATTACCCACTGGCAGTCAACAACCTTGAACCCAAGCCATTTCGCTCAGGTTCAAGACCAAAATTCAATCATTCATTTTAATTAAATAGATATGAATATTATCCAAACACTCGCTACAAGAATTGGAACGAGCATTGCCACAACATTAGCTCCATCCCTCAAAACACCGATACAGGATGCCAAAAAGAAACCGCTTCCATGGGTTGCGAAATCCGTTTCCAAAACCCGAAAAGACATGGAGTCTTGGAAACGAGCCGAAACGATGTATTATAATGCCGATTCTCCTTCCAATTATCTGCAACAACTTTTGTACGATGATGTGATGGAAGATGCTTTATTAGGCTCTCAAACCAATAACCGTTTTCAACAATCACTTTCAATGCCCTTTATTTTGAAAAATGCAAAAGGCGAAGTGGACGAAGAACAAACCGACATCCTAAAAAAACATCACCTTTACCGCTTTCTTTCTCAAAAAGGATTAGAGTCAAAGACCTACGGAAATTCAGTAATTCAATTCATTTTCGATGCCAAAAAGCAACTAACCGCCGAACTCATTCCCCGTACCAATATCGTCCAACAAACAGGTACATTTTTTGCGGATGCAACCGACCAAAGCAAGGGAATAAAATATCGGGAATTGGCAGAATTTGGCACGTGGGTTATTGAATACAATACGGGCGAAATCGGACTATTGAATAAGTGCATTCCAAACGTAATCATGCTTCGCTATGCCCTTTCGTGCTGGTCAGAATTATGCGAAATCTACGGAATTCCTCCCCGTGTAATGAAAACAAACACCACCGACCCGAAGGAATTAGAAAGAGCTGAGCAGATGATGAAAGACATGGGTTCCGCCGCATGGTTCATTATCGACACCACCGAAGAATTTGAATTTGCCGATAACGTAAATACTAAAGGAGAAGTTTTCGAGAACCTTATCAAGGTAGCAGGGGATAGAATTTGTCTCGCTATTTCGGGAACTGTTATCGGACAAGACACCAAATTCGGAAGCAAAGGCAAGGAAGACACCGCACAGGATATGTTGTGGTACATCGTTCAGGACGATATGCAATGGCAAGAACAATTGTGGAATAATATCAATTTGCCCGCCCTTGCAAAACATGGCATTATCAAAGACGGCCTAACTTTCGAGTTTGAACCTGCCGAAGACATCACCCAATTATGGAATTTTGTCAAAGATTCATTGCCATATTTCGATTTTGACCCTGCATGGATGAAAAACAAATTCGGAATTGAAGTAAAGGAAAAAGCCACCCAACAAACCGACCCGAACGCCACCAAGAAAAACGCACTCAGTTTTTTTCTGAACGCCTCCGAGCAGGAGGCGAATCAGAACCAGTGTTGTGGACAAGCCCACACATTAATTAAGCTATCTGGAAGCCTAAACGACGAGCAATTATTAGAACGTTTTTTCCAGGATAAAGGAGAACGAAAATTTGATGAAGAACTTTTCTCTTTCACCACCCAAAACCTTACAGAGGCATTTTCAAAAGGGTACAGAAAAAAGAAAAAGGCGAAACTAATTGGGCAAATCGGTATTACTTACGGACTCGACGACCCCGCTGCTTTGACTGCCTACGAAATGAATCTTTTCCGTTTCGGAGGCATCAAAACATTGGCAGAAAGTCAATTGCTCAATAAGGCATTCAGAAGTAGCAATTCGTTCAACGATTTCAAAATACGTGCGGGATTAATCACTAAAATGCACAATGTGGACTGGTTGCGAACCGAATACAATACCGCCATTGCTGTGGGCGAAACCTCCGCAACGTATCAGCGATTAATCACCCAAACCGAATTGTACCCATACTGGGAATACAAAACGGTAGATGATAATAAAGTACGCCCTGAACACAATTTATTAGACGGATTAATTTTGCCATCAACGCACGAATTATGGCAAAAAATCTATCCACCAAACGGGTGGAATTGTCGATGTTACATCGTGCCAAGACTCAAAAATGAACTCAATGGTCAAAATATCGAAGAGAATATCAAAACTTTTGAGGCCTTCATTGCCTCCGAAGAATTCCAGAAAGCAACCAAATCAGGATGGGGAATTAACCGAGCCGAAACCGAGCAAGTCTTTTCTGCCAATCAGCAATATATTACTAAGCAAAGTGAAGCGGATAGGCTGTTATCGAATCTTAGTCCAAGCGATTTTAAGATAAAGGAGGTAATTCCAAAATCAAAAATCACAGAAAACGAAGGCACAACCGAGGAAGCATGGAAGTATTTTCAAGATAAGAATATCAATTTTCACGATTACAATAACCGACAAATTAATATTCCTGAAAAAGAATTTATACAGGCCGTTAAAGATAGTAAGCTAATCAATGAAATTGAATTCATATTAGAAAAACCCGACGAAGTATGGCACAAAGCCGAAACAAAAGGAGGTATTTTCAATCAATTTCTGTACGTAAAATACTACAAAGATTCTGAACCGCTTGCGTTTGTTGCCGAATTAAAAGACGGAAATCTAATCATTAAGGCCCTCTTTAAATTAGCAGATTTGGCGGAAAGATGGGGACTTTTAATTAAAAATTAAATCACATTTAAACGGCCGTTAAACGCTATAAGCAAAATGGAATTCAAACTTATCATTTCAATATTCAGATTTATCATTTTCAGAATATCCAAAACTGAATTAACAATTTTGTGTCTTCGTAAGGTTACTTATAATTCTAATTTCACAAAAATTATAAACGAATCTTCTCTTATCCAAATCGAAAAAATTGGAAGCAAACAATATGGAGAATGGTACTATTTTCAATTCTTATTCTTCATAAAAATTCGTACAAAACAAAGAAAACCCTAACTAATTAACACTATGTTCGATTCAGAAGGATTAGCACAAGCATTTAGATTCGGAGCAATCTTTTGCTTAATTGTCGGTATAATTGTCACTTTAGGAATAAATAAAGGCATTAGAATTCTATCCCATTCAGATGATATAGAATCCCACAAACCAATTATTCCAATTAAAAAATTAGTCGTCAAAAACAACAAAGTGGACACATTATATATTTATCAAAAGCCAGAATAAAAAATATATAAATCCACCTTATTCCAAATTATATTCTAAGTACTCGCCAAATGGCTGCTATATTTTCAGAATATAATTTGGTTTAAATAAAAATCAAATGCAATTAACTCACAACATCAACCTTCCCCCAACCTACGGCAAAATAGTAGAAACCTACATACAAACCTTAGAACGGGATGTTTCGCACCCCGCCTTCACCGTGTCGGATAATCTCCAAATCGTCGGCATAAATGGCAGAATTGAAAACAATCAACGTTTGCACTACAACCATAATTCCGACAATTCCGAAGATGAACTATTTATTATTTACGTCGGAAGTGGAAAAAAAGAAAAACGCTGGTGGACAACCGATTTTGCTGAGGCCCAAGCCGTCCGAGCCAGAAACATCAAGGAATGGGAAAACATACTAAAAACCGAAATCAAAAAATATGCCTAATCATAATCAACAAAACTTGCAAGATTGGTTTGCTAATTTCGAGCATCGAATGAATAGCGAAGTTCCTTCCATTCTTGCCGAAACCGCCACCGAATTTTTCAAGGAAAGTTTCGTAACAAAATCGTGGGATGGTGTGCCGTGGTCGGATACAAAAAAGCCTGTAAGTCGTGGTTCATTAATGATACGAACCGCACAACTTATGGGGAGCATTCGCCCAAGTCACGTTTCAGCCGACAAAGTAACCATCTCCGCAGGTTCCTCAAAAGTTCCTTATGCAAAAGTTCATAACGAAGGCGGATTAATTACCAGAAAACCCCGTTCCGAAACCTTCCAAAGAAATCGGTTTAGTTCAGGCAAACAAAAAGGAAAGTTTAAAGGAGGCACAACCAGTGGACAAGGTTTTACTTTCAAAGAATCATCGTTTACTATGCCTAAACGCCAATTTATTGGACATTCGGCAAACCTAAACATCATCATTGCAAAACGCCTCATGGCACATTTTTTAAAATGAAAGAAATCTATCAGCGGGTTGTAGAACTACTCGCAACCGTCACCGAATTACGATTCATCGACAAAGACAAAGGACAATTAGAATACTATAAAGAACGGCCCGCTGTGGCGTTCCCCTGTGCCTTAATCAAACTGGATATTCCAAGAATTGAAAACCTTGGCAAAGCAACCCAACGCCGAACCGCCATTATTACGGTTCGAGTAGCTTTCGACTACGTGGGTCAAACCTCCGCATCGCTCACAGAACAAGCTCGCAACCAATCGCTTCAATATTTCGACATTATTCAAAGCATTGAGCAAGCAATCGAGGCACAAACAGGCATTCAAAACATCCTAATTCATCAAACCTCCGCAGGAGAAGAAAACCGCCCCGACGGCCTTTTAATTCTCAATATGAAGTTTCAAACCCAATACTTAAAGTCATAAAAAAAGCCTGTGAAGTTCACAGGCTTTTTTGTTTATATGGATAAAAAATTAAGCTCCCATAGCAAATTGTGAATTATCCGTTTTTATAGTCTTACCCACCAATTCACTATAAGCAAAGAAAAAATAAAACATACTTTTCACACCCCTTGAAAGTTCCCGTTTTCCGCCTAAATACTGTGAAATCGTACTTTTGTCAATGCCCAACTTTTCCTCTAATTCCGCCGCCTTAATTCCATGCTTTGCCATTTGTTCTTTTATCCATGCAGTCGTTACCACGTCGGCGGGTGCTTCAAAGTAAGGCTTTGCCCCAACTCGTAATTTGCGTCCGTACAATACGGGTGCAAATATACTTTCAGTGACCTCAATCAGTTTTTTGGCATCCGCATAATTCTCACTCAAATGTTTCAATTGTACCGTTTGCACAATCAACTCTTTTTCATCCACTTTTTTCACGTCAAAAGAGATATTTGAAAAACGTAAATGTGCCTGAGCTTTCACTTCAATACTTTTCTTTTGTGCCTCATTGAGGTACGAAATACGATCTAAATTTTCAACGATAGTTTTCATATTTTTGATATTTTTGGTAAAAGGGTAGGGGTTTTACCCCCCATCCTTTAAATTAATTCTTTGTAAGTGTTTGTGTGAATTTCGTAGATTCCAATTTGTTCATTTTCAATTCCCAACTTGGTTGCTTCATCTTCATTTTCGAGTATCATTACGGCATCAAAATAAAACTCTTTGCCATATTTCCAACCTCCTACAATTGCACTGGTCTTTTCCAATGCCACACTAATTACTTTTTCTGCTCCCACTCTGCCGAAACAATTTTGAGTTTCTTTGAGAGCCACCGCCCAACCTCTTTTAACTGGTTGAAAATCGGTTAGATTAATTGTGAACCCTGTTGGGTTTTCAGATGCTACACTTAGTAGCTTATCTGCGATTTGTTTGTTTGTCATGTAAAAGAACGTTTTTTGATTACCTTACAAAGATAGTTATAAGTTTGCATAGTGCAAACTATTAAGGGTAATATTTTTAATAATTAATAAAAAAAATGCCGTAACAATCTGCTACGGCATTCTAAACTACCAAACCTTATCTTAGAACAAAACCAATTGTTTTTTATTTACCTTAATCATCTTTCTTTTATGCTTATACCCTTGCATAAATCCTGTATAAGTCATTGAGTGTCCTAAATCCCTCAAAATTACTTTGACAAAATGCGTATCGGGTATATCACCGTTTTTTGCCTTCCAATCGTCGTAATGCTTCATTACGAATCCGACTCGCTTCATGTGGTTTCGGGAATTATAAGCCATAATTTATTTTTTTTAATGTGCTTTACCGTCGAGCATTATTAAACCTCACTCTACATTTATCATCACAAAACCGTTTCGTTTTGCGTCCAATTTCAATCCGTTTCAAACATTGTTCGCAAACCGTTTCACTTAGCGTTTCAACCTTTATAGGCTTCAAATAGCCTTTATTAGGCATTTTTACCGTTTCCGTCTCATGCTTTACCGTTTCAATTCTAAGCGTTACCGTTTCATCTTTTACCGTTTCAACCGTTTCAAGTTCCGTGTAAGTTTGCCACCGTCCTGTAAGTTCCCAATGCACAAAACTAAATCCATAACTCTCTGCCACTGCTCGCAACTTGTTTCTTGCTGTATTCCTTACTACTTCCGAATAATAGCTTTTCACATTCCCTCCCAATCGTGCAAGCTCCTGTATTTCCTTAGAATAATTAATAGCTTCCATGTTCAACACCCACCCTTAACAAACTCAATTATTTCGGCCAAACTATTCGTAGGAATCATATCAAACTTTCCTATTTTCAATTCAATTCCTTCAATTAATTCTGTCAATACCTCCTGTTCTGCTTCGGTATCACACTCGTTCTCTTCAATCAGTTCAGATATTACAACATACATCAGCATATTGCCCGCAATTTGTCTTTGTTTTTTTGTTAGTATCATTTTATTGTTCTTTAAGGTGATGTACTACTCCATAAGCATTAGGTTTCTTCCATTTTCGAGTTTTATTGATTTCCATTTTAGCGATAATAATTTTCTCAACATCTTGAAAACTCATTCCTCTTTTATGGGCAATACCAAAAAGCAATATTAAGCAATCCGCTAACTCATCATCTGTGGTCTGTACTTTACCAAGTAAATCTTCATATCGAACAGTTTGCGTTAATTCACCAACCTCTTCGTATAGATGTACTGCCATTGAAATAGCATTACCTTCAGGGAATGTAATATCCTGCCAACCCACAATCTCATTAAATAATTTTTCCATTTTAGTGTTATTTTTTAGTATTTATTCATCATCAAAATCACAATAATCATCAAAATCATATCTATCATCATCACAAACATCTCTAATTTCATCTTGACAAGCCCCACAATAAGCCCCTAATCTTGAAGTATCATATTCATTATTTCCAGCTGAAAAACTCCCACACCCAAAGCAAAAACCTGCCTCCTCTGCACAATTGTAACACAAAATATCTAACTGCTTTTCACCTTCAATATAAGTTTCTGTGAGCCAATCTGTTTTTTTACACTTCGTGCAAACCGCTTTGAATTCGCCTCTTGTCTCTTGTTTGAATTCGCTCAATTGTTCCATACAAAGTGTACTTTATTGATTGTTAGAATTAAACTCATCCCATTTCCATCATTAAAAAATTTCGTCCATCTCGGTTTATCCATCCGAAAATCCATAATTAATAACTTAAAAATTGGCGGATTTTCATTGTTACCATTATCCAAAGTCTGAAAATTTATTCCCGAAATAGTAAAAATTGATTTCTTAATATCTCTATGCTTTGAAAACAAACACCCACTTAGTTCTACCTCATGACCCACCAAATCCAAATAATTTTTTATGTCCGTTTTGTTTAATTGTTCCATAACCCAGCGTTTAAATAAGTTTCACAATGCTTTTTACTAATCCCACCCGAACGCCTTAAATCGTTCTCGTACCGCTCAATAAAGCCATAAGCCTTATATTGTTCCGACTCGCTCATCTTATTCCAAATTTTTTCCGTTTTCAATTTGGACGATAACCGTTTGTGATCATATTTTTCCCAGAAAACCGCAAACGTTACATTATCAAAATACTCAACCATGCTACGGTTAGCAGAATCCAAACTAACCAAATTTTTCAACTCGTCAAGACTCCTCGGAAAGTTCTTCAAAAATGCAATATGTTGAACCTCCGCAATTTCTGCTTTTGAAATATCAAACATTACTAATAATTCAGGAGCATCTTGCGAGTACCAGAGTAGCACTTCTCCCTCGAAGTGCTTACTCGTATACACATACTTTTTTATCATGCCGCAACTACCTCTTTTTTTAAGTCGATATAAAACATTTCATCTTGCACAATTTCAACGCCAATTTTTTTCAAATCTTCGTCCGAAATCGTATCCCGATTCGCCAAAATCAAATCCTTTGCGGGTTCCTCTACGACTCTAATATAGGTTGGCAAGAACTCCTTAATCAAATTCGTTACTGAGGCCCACGTAAAGCCTTTGAGGTTTTTCAACTTCGGCGTTCCCGTCCTGAATCCTACTACGCCATGCAATGTTTCCAAAGATTTTCTTTTCGCAAACAATTGTGAATTTTCGGCACAATACACCTGAATTAATTCAAAAGCGGATTCCTTTTTCTCCTTAATCCCGTTCAATTCATCTTCTGATTTCCTGCGTATGCTCGCAATACTCTCATCCAATTTTGCTAATATCGAAGCCTGTCGAGCGTCCAGCGTTGCATATTCTTGCAAACAATCCTGAAACACCATTTCACTCACACCCTTAATCACTACTTTTTTTGTCTTACTATTAGCCATGTTATTATAAATTATTGGTTGAAAATTTGATTAAAAAAATAAGCCTACTACTGCCACCGCAACCCCGCTATATATCACAATCGTAAAAAATATAGCTACTCCCCACGCCCAATTTTAAATTTTAGATTTCATAGATTTTCCAAGTTTTGTTGTAAATAAATTTTTTGCGTATCCTTTGTTCTTCGTAACGACCCAAAATTTTAGATTCCATTATCTCAAACGTTACATCAATTATCCTTAGCGATTCAAAATAATCTTTTACGTCCTGTCGCTTTCGTGCTTCCAATGCCTCCCGCATTTTCGCCCCTGGTCTTTTAGGCATCTCCATTTGCCGCCCTCCTCACTGCCTTCGCTCTATCTTTCAGTGCATTTTCTGCGGCCAATTTAATTTTGAATAAATCAGCCATTTCAAAGGAGTTTAAAGAGGCTTTAAAATGCGTTGAAACCCATGCCATACAAACTTTCACTGCCTGTTTACGTTCGTCCACCGTATTGGCATTTTCCATCCGATACCAGATTGAAATAATGTATCTACGAGTAGATTGTTTCTGTTCCTCCTTTTTATCAAGTTCGGGTTTTGCCGCTTGCTGTTCTTGTTTATCAATCACATTACGGAGATGTATCACCAAATCAACCGCCTCATTCTCCGTCATTTCCCGACTGCTCCCCGTTCGTTGATTCGTGAACGAATACACTAAATCCGCTTTTTGCTCCATATACCCAGCCTTGCTGAGTAATGCGTGTAGTTTTACGTTAGTTTTTTGGGTCATTTTCTGTAATTTTTGCAATTAATTCATCTCGTTCGCCAGTGGTAACCTTAGTATGCCAGATGTTGATAGTTTTTTCGACATGAAGTATTTCAAACTCGAAATTATCTTCCATTCGTCCTGTTGAACTCTTCTTTGTAGCTTCACACTTTAACTTTATTGCTCTAAGACACCCCGCTAATTCATCACCATTTTCACCCCACACCTTTGAGCATAAATTTGTATCTGCAACCATTTCCTGAACATAAGATTTCAGAAGCATCCTTTCCAACCTGTTTGATTTGCAATCACTTGTATATTGTAGCATCATTTCCACTCCAAAAGAGCCTTTAATTGTTCCAAAATCTTAAAATCTTCAATTCCCCGTTTCAAATATTCATAGCCACCAGCACCAATTTCTCGCAATTCCCAATCTTGCGACAATATCAAAGCATCATCCTTAATCCACTCAAAAACCCATACATCCCAGAAGTTTGTTTGCGTAGCCATTAGTAGCGAGTTGTCGGGAAAATACATCCGTAAAAACTCACTGCCTAAGTCTATCTGCATCCAAAATATTTCCTCTTTCGACAAACCTAATTCCTCCCGAACTTTTCTGCTTGTCATTGTCAATGTCTCAATCTTGCTCATGTTCTTGCATTTCGGGTACACCCCAGTAAAGCGTTGCTTTTTCTTCGTCAATCATGTAATCGCCACCTTTTGTTCGGCCAGACACCGACGCTTTCAATCCTTGCACGTGTACAATTATTTTTGCTAATTTCTTACAGAGCTTTGCCGAGGCAGTGTACGGGTCGCCCCGTTCTTCGTGGGCAATAAATACAAACAATACCTTCGGAAAATCATCTTTCAACTTCTGCAATTCTCCGTTTTTCAGTTCCGAATTATAAATCGTTGTATTGTCCAAAAAAACCACGTTAGGAGCATTCCTTTTGCTCAACATTATCCGTAGGTCAGGCAGAGGAGTATATTCCAAAAAACCTAAATTCTTATCACTTACCGCAATTCCCGCCCGTCTTATGCTATCACAAAACTCTTTCCCAACACCTTCCTCGGCCGACACATACAAAACCTTTCGGAGCGTTGCCAAATATTTCGCCAAAAGCAAGGCAAACCAAGTCTTTCCGTTTTTCTCTTTTCCCCAAATCATCCAAAAACCACAATCACTCGGCTCATCCGAAAACGCCGCATTCCACGGAGCCTCAAAATCAAATGTACTATGCTTCATTTTCAGCATATTACTAATACTTATCGTCCTAACTATTGCCATTCCCTGTCAAAATCAACAACGATTCAGCCCGTCTCAAACCTCCAATATTCCCGTTTTCGTCTTTCGTCAAACACCTCGAAACAATGGAGGTTAATTTGCTCTTATCGTCCATATTCACGCTCAAAACATCTGTGATTAGCGTCCGATAAAATTCTAATCGTTCTTGCGTTCCCTGTGGCACGGGTGAAGTATAATTTTCAGAATAGCGAGAAAACAACTCCCGAAAACCAACCTTTTTAGAATTAATCCCTCTGGCAATTTTCTCTCTCAATCCATCCGCTCCAATCAAATACCACCCGCAAACCCCTTCCGTAGCATTCCAAAACTCTTTCAATTCCAAAAATGCCGAATATTCCAAATCTCCCGCTTCGTCAATAATCACCATCGGGTTCGGCAACATTTTCAAGTAATGCTTTATATTCGCCTTCATTTCCGCATATTTCCCAAATTCAACCCCAATCGTTTTCGCAAATAATCGAATAAATAATTGCTTGGTTTTCGCTTGCGAGGCATCAATGTAAAAGCAGTTTTTCAGGGTACGGGAGAGGTATTTTGCGGAGTAAGTTTTCCCAATACCACAATCGTCAACGCATATTCGAGATTTAGCAAAATTTTGGCAAAACACTATTTCCTGTTCAATCACTTCAAACACTTCCGTTTTCGCCATTTTCCATTTTCGCTCGTTCATCGTCACGTTCAACTCACGCCCAATGTTCAGCCATTGCCCATCCTTTAGCAGTCCCGCCATTTCGCCATTTTTCAACCTCGAATAGACCGCATTATTAATACCCCATTGCTTTGCAAAAGCAGTATCAGAGCCGTCAAAATTCGCCCGTTGTTCAAGCAGTGCGGCCAGTGCCTTTTCTTTGTAATCCGTTGTTATTTGTAGCATCTTCGTTTCGTATTTTAGTGTTAGTATTGCACTCAATAAATATTGTTCCGTTCATACCGCCCATATAAGGCAGGCTTTGCATAATGGCACGAAATTCTTCTTTTGTAGCGTAATTGATTTGTATGTTCATCGTCGGTTAGTTTAGCAGAGCATCAAGCCCCATGTTTTCATCTTCCAAAACCTCTACTTCGTTATACGCATACTTGGCAAACTGTTCGGCCGTTTGGTCATTCAAAGCCTCAAACGTGTTTTTCAAATCATCAAACGTTTCTTCAAAAACTCGCTCCTCAAACAAAGTATGTCGCACATACACGGAGGCTTCTAAGTAGTAATTAATACGTCCATGGTCAATCATCATCCGAAAACACACCTCTGAGAAATTGCTTAAAACAAAAATTTTAGTGAATTTTTTCATATCTGAATGGTAGGTTTTAAGGTTATCTTTTAGCCTCTCTAATCATCGTATCCACGTACAACACTCCCCAAAACAACAATACAAACCCGAATACGAATACCCTTTTCAATCCTACATTCTTCAACATTTCATTGGCTCCCATAGCGGCCAATATCCCCACAAACCCATACCCAATCCCAAAAAACCAAAGCAATCCATTTATCATCTTTTTGTTTGTTTATTGCCCACCTCAATCAGAGGTGAGCAGGTGAATATTTTAAACTTCTTCCAAAATCAAACAGTTAGCATCTACACCACTTGCTAATAATTGCTTATACACAACCTTTGCCTTTTGTAAATCATCTTCTTCCACACTTACACTAACCTCCTTTTCTCCTTCCCAAAAATCTTTAAATAAGTAAGGAGCCGTTTTTCGCAATAACTCAATCCTATTTCCCTGCATCCATCTAATTTGCTGGTAGAAAAAATGGTCATCGGGCAATTTTTCTATGATAATCCGTTGTTTGAGTCGATTAATGCGGGCCTCATATTCCGCAATCGCATTGTCATATTCATTCACATTTAGATTTCCGTGGTATTGCAAAACGCAATATTGGTAGGCTGTCCGTTTTTTCGGCAAATTCATTTGATAGCTCATTTTGTGCTTATTTATAATTCATAATTCATAACTCTTAAAACCTATCCAAAAGGCTCCGCTTTTTCTTCGGCATCACATAAGTAATTGGCTCATCTTCAACCTCTTCCAACACCTCAACAATCCTCACACTTTCCACAGGCTTATCCGCCGAAAGGTTTTTCATTAGCGTAATGCTCGTAATATTCTTTCGTTGTGCATTCCCAAAAGAGGCTATCGTATTGGCATAAGCCGACATCATTGCATAATTCTCGCTTCCGTGTTCCGAGTCCACCCGTTCAAAATAGGCTCTGCTATAAGTCGGTTGTTTCACCAATTCACATATAATCCTATCGTCCTTATAGGCAAAAGCCTTAATTATTTCGCCTTCGTTGTCGTCCAACCACTTCACCGTAATTTTCTTGCCTTCAATTAGCTTCATTGAATTAATCAACTCCTCACCACTTGCTAATTTCCCGATAGAATTGGCAATACAAAAAGTATTGCTATTTAGGGCCATAACCCCATTGCCACAACTCGTTTTTGTTTCGTATCCCACGTATGGCAAAATCAACTCCCAACAAATTGGTGTACGTTTCGGGTTTTGTGTTTCCGCAAAAACTTCTAATCTTGTTTTCCCAGGATAGCGAGGATGTTCCGCCTCATTCCATTCGTTCATTGCCCTTTCAGCGATGTTAACAATCTTGCCATAAGGCAAAACGGGTACAATACCATCGCCAACCTGATTCGCTTCATTCTGTGCAAAAGGTCTCGCAATCCAACCCTCTTCCTCTTTTTCCTTGCGGTAACGCAACTCTTCAAAATACCGCTCAATCTTCTTTCCCGTAGCATTGTTTGCCTCAATCCGTACTTTCTCAAACATTCTACCATCTTGCAATAGTCCGTTCCGTAGCGTCGAGTTCAACGAACTTTCACATTCCAATTCACGTGGCAATCCAAAACCCCATTTTGCGTAGTTCCTGACTAATTGTCGGTAGAAATCCAGAATAATACCTTCTTTCGTTTTTCCGTGTACCCAGCCAGTCCAAACCTCACTGCATAAATCAATTGCACAATAAAACCAAACTCGTTTCCCATCTTCCATCTTGAAAGGTGGGTTTCTATCATCCACCGAAACAATCGAATTTGAATACTTTGGAATTTCCAGTTTATGATACACCTTAAATCCATTCATGTACGTTTGTCGATTACCACTCCGTTTCTTGTGTGTCGCAATCGCCGCATCCCATTTCGCCAAATATCCCATTATGGTCGTATCGCTCAAATCTGGATAACCTTCGGGTTTAATGACTTCCCCCGTTTCATGATCTATCACATCCAAAGCACCCACCAAGAATTTTGTGTACTGTCGGGTTACATCCGTCATCGAAGGTTTTAATCTCGTCCCTGCAAATAGATTATTCAGCAACTCAATTACATCCGCTGTCACTTTCACCGCATTCTTATTATTGTGTTTTCTCGAAATCAACGAAGCATAACCCAATAGTTCAAATTGCTTATAAGCCTCCGTAAACCTTCGCTCATTGTTAGGCAACGTATGCCCAAAACCGAGTTTCATTTTTTGTACTGATCTATATTGTATTGCATCAATCCAAATCGTTGTTGAAACCCCTCTAAGGCTTCCACCTTTCGTTTTTCGTTCTCGTTCCCGTGCTTCCTTCAATAACTTACAGGCCTTCAACGTACTGGCATTCATCATATACTCTTCAATGTGATCATTACCTAACCCGCCACCTCCATCAAATCGGTAAGCACTGTAATACTGTCCCGCCATGCTGTCCAATTCAAAGAATTTATCCATCCAATTCGTCACCTTCCGAGGATCACCCAAGGCGTTCCGTATTTCAATGTCCAGCGAATCAAAGTCTATTAATAATTCTCTGCCATTGCCTGCCTGTTGCAGTCGTTTCATTCCGAAAGACTTTTCTTTGTCCCTTGTTAATTGCTTCGATAGTATTGCGATTGAACTATACCACGTAGGGATCAACTCGCTTGCTCTTACAGCAATTTTTCCGTTATAGTCATGTGGCATAGTCGTATTAGTTTATATTTACTCCTGCAACATTATTCACAATCTCATTTAACTGCACTTTGCGGATTTCAATTAAACTATTAATTGCTTCCTCAATACGTTGATTTTCTCTAACTCCCTGAAACACTTGATATACAGAGCTTTTATGAACCCCAAGTGTATTAGCCAACTGTCTCAAATCGCCATGTTTCAAATACTTATCATCTGCGAATTTTTTTTCAGCATCTATGCTATTCTCTGATTTCCCCATTTTGTGTTATGTTATTTTATGGTTACTTTTACACACTTTGTAGTATTAATTACTACTTATGCACAATATTAATACGCAATTTGCATATAATCAAATCAAAAAAGAATTATTTTTAAACAAATTACGCAAAATGAGTACAGAATCAAGTAAGTCGTTGATTATCAATAAGATAAAAAACTACTATAATTTAAAAAGTGATAAGCAATTTGCGGATTTTTTAGGTATTAAACCTCAAACTTTGTCTTCTTGGAGAACAAGAGATATGTTAGATTATGATTTAATCTCCGAAAAATGCAAGGACATTAGTATGGATTATATTTTGCGAGGAGTGGGGGAAATAGAGGAAAATTGTGATGAAAAAATACCGCTTAATAAAAAAGCAGTACCGCTTGATAAGAAACATAATAATGCAGAAGAGATTGGCGAAATTAAAAGTGTTCAAGAATCTGTCGTGGAATATATAAGTGGAAAATCATTTATTGATATTGGTAATGGAAAAATGCAAATGTTTATTCCACTCGTAGAACAATATGCTTACGCTGGTTATCTGTCAGGTTACGCAGATTCTGAATTTTTAGAAGAGTTACCAAAGTTTTCAATTATTGTTGACAAACATCACAAAGGAGACTACAAAGGCTTTAATGTAAGAGGGGATTCAATGGATAATAACTCAAAGCATTCTATCTCTAATGGAGAAGTCGCAGTTGGTAGAATGATACACAGAGATCACTGGAAAAGTAAGCTGCATATTTTTCAGTGGCCCAATTATGTTATTGTACACGAAAGTGGCATCATCATAAAAAGGATTACTCACCACGATGTTGAGAATTGTTTAATTTCTTGCGAATCACTGAATTTAGACAAGAAAATATATCCAGATTTTGATATAAGCCTAACAGAAGTTTATGAACTCTATAATATCGTACAAATTGTAAGGAATAATTTTTAACATTTTTAATTTTTAAATAAATGAAAAATCTCATTTTAATTTTTATCGCCATTTCTTTTGCTTGCTCTTCGCCAAACAAGCCCATAAAAAGACCCAAGGCAATATCCGAAGTCAATAAGTTTGTAATGGATTTTGCCAAAAAAAATCCATATTGGTCTCAAAACGATATTTTAAATGCTCAAACAAGCAAACATTTTGAAAAAGAACTTGTGAAATTTTATAAAACCTCAAAATCTCTTGATAGCCTTACTTTGGTTCTCGAAACCTCTGGACAATTATCAAACAAAGGGTATGTGGCAAAATTTGTAAATTTTGAAGAGTTATTAACAGATAATAAAAACATTCACATTGAAATAGTTGGATTGATTGATAAAGGAATGGTCTCACAACTTGTAACCGAAAAAAAATATACAATAAAAGGAACATTTGTAAGAATGGTTAAAAATGATGTTGCTTATATTTCACCTTCTGCCATGAACAATATCTCTGTTGAATTTAATAAGGATCTAACCACAGATAGTACCTATTATTTGGGTATGGCATATTTTATTATAGATAAAATAACACCTGTTAAAAGAAAATCTGAATATTTGTAACAACTCTACTCTGAACACAATTGTACAGCAATTTAACTACCTTTCATTTCGCCCGCTGCTCTTCCCGATACAATACATAAAGTAAAAGAGATTAATAATCCTCAACCCCGAAATAATAGCATCTCAACGAATAGTAAAAATCATTTTAAATAATATTTATAACTCGTAGAGAGTATTCATTTCGTGTACACGCAAAAACCCCATATCCTCACGCACACACATGAAATCATAGATCTATTTTTAAAATTTCAACACAATTTATTGATTTCCAGTTACTTATAAGTATGTTCCACGTTTTATCCGTGTTCTTGGTGGGGTGTTTCACGCTAAATATATACAAATATTGCGTATTTTATACATAAATTGCGTAGTTTCGATAGCGTTTCTTACATAGCAGTGGTAATCCAAATGGTAATCCAACTGGTAATCCAAGACAAAATGTACGCAAAATTCGTATATTTTAGGCATTTTTAAACTGTTTATAAATGCTCTTTAAATGATATATTTTGTTCTCAATTCTCACAATATCAAGCAAAAAAAAAACCCTTAAAAAAGTCTATTTTTAGGCTGTTTTAAGGGTTTTTTGTATATTTGTGGGGGTCTAATAGTAATAGCAATTACATATCATTCACATTCATCTACCGTAACAGTATATAGGTAGTACAAAATAGTAAACTTGTACATTTCGTTTTTTTAGGCAATTTTCATCATTTTTCACTATAACTATCTATAAATCAATCAATTGCAACCCTTTTTTTCATCAATTTTCACTATTCATTTATGTACATTTCGTTTCCTTGCCCGTACTTTACAACTCTCAAAGATTATGAATCGAATTGAAGATAAAATAAGGGTATTAGTAGCAGAAAAAGGAATTACCCTACTACAGTTAGCTACGAAATCAAAAATTACCGAAGCTACTTTGCACGCAATTTTAAATAGAAATGATGCGAAGTATTCCCAGTTAAGCAGAATAGCTGACACTTTGAGTGTAAATGTGGCATATTTGGCAGGCGAAACAACCATTAAGAATATGTCAGTGGTGGAGGAGCCAAGGACTGGGTATGTGGCGATTAAGGCCGAGGAAGTTATTGATATGCAGAAACAAATAATTGATTTGCAAGCGAAACTCCTTGAAAAAAAATAAAATTATTTGAATTAAAAAGTTCAAATTGACATCAATTTTGAGCTTTTTAATTTAGCGATTAAATCTATCTTTTAGTTTCAAGAGTGGCGTTTCTATAAATCTAAAGGAAAGTTCGCACACTAAAATAGTCATTAATATAGCCGATGGATATAGCAATAAATTGAAATTTAAAACATCAATATTTTTACCAAAAAAGAAATGAATTGTATTGACGCATAATACAATTATAGCAGGATGATAAATATAAATACCGTAAGAAATTTTACCCAAATAATGGATGATTTTTTGTTCCAAATAAAAAATTGATTTGGGGTTTCGGGATACATTCAGAATAAAAAAGCAAAAGAATATTCCGTAAAATTCCATGTTTAATCCCGGGAAATGAAAACCAGTTCCTAACATCAGGAATAAAACTAAATAGGCAATAATTTGAACATCTTTTCTAAATAAAACTGACAATACATTTTCCTGTTTATTAAAAACCAAATAAGCACCCATACCTCCAATTACCATCGTCAATATCCTAAATTGACTAAAAAACAACGCTAATCCATCTTGTATTTTCTGCTTCATCATTTCGGATAAATCACTGATTTTGAATACATAAAGCCAAAAAATTCCTAAAATCAACAGAAAAATACTTAATAATTTGAAGAAGGTTTTTACTGGGTTTTT
The DNA here is from genome assembly GCF_964672035.1 of Arcicella sp. NCBI lineage: Bacteria > Pseudomonadati > Bacteroidota > Cytophagia > Cytophagales > Flectobacillaceae > Arcicella > Arcicella sp. Next base: position 27,230 of record NZ_CBABQS010000011.1, on the reverse strand, counting down.
ACTTTTTATAATCCACGGCCAGATCGCATAAAATTGTTCCTCCACTCCTACCGACCACGTTTGCGCACATAGATAAGGAGAACGATAAAATACAAATCCCAAATTGGGCAAAAAGAGTAAGAAAAAAGGCAATCTTTTGAAAAAATCTGCATCAAAATAATATTGATTTCTCAAGGGTTCGTCGAAGATTGGGATATTGGGAAAAACAAAAAATCCTAAGATGACAATGATAAAATAGAGTGGCCAGATGCGGAGAACTCGACGAATATAGAAGTCTTTGGTTGAAATATCTCCTCTACGCTGTTTTTCGCTCAACAATAGATAAGTAATTAGAAAACCACTCAAAACAAAGAAAAGACCAACGCCTAATTTTCCTAAATTTTTAATAAAGTAATTTCCATAAATGTTCTCCAAACCCATCAAATATTTAATTTGTTCAGTATGATGAATCAACACAGAAAAAGCAGCAATAAAACGTACTCCGTTGAGGTTAGGAAAATAAACAGGTTGATGTGGGTTTTGCATTCAGTTTTGTATCGTACAATTATGGTTTACAAAATTACACATCGTAACTTTGATTTCAAATTATAAAAACAAACAATGGAAAAACAAAAAAATAATCCGCTTCATGGAATCACCTTATCGGCCATTTTGGAGCATTTAATTAGCTTTTATGGTTGGGAAGATTTGGGTAGCCGTATCGAAATAAAATGTTTCAACATTGACCCAAGCATTAAATCAAGTTTGACCTTTTTACGAAAAACACCTTGGGCAAGAGAAAGAGTGGAAGGATTATATTTAAAATCGTTAAGGGATATGAAAAAAGTAGATAAAACGAAAAGTTTAGAGGACCAAGTATAGAGTTCAAAGAATAAAATCACTTTGACATTTTACGCTGAACTCTATTCTTTAACCGATTTCTTTACAAAATTCTCAGACCCAAAGTCAATTGCCAAAGATTGCCTTTTTGGGTAAAATTGATGTTATTAAATGTATTTCTGGTTACTTCTGAAAGACTGCCTTCGTAACGTAAATCTAAAGATAAAGCCCCAATATCAAGCCCACCACCAGCTTGATAACCATAAGCCGCATTTTTGAAAGAATCGCCAACATTGCTTGAATATGCTTTCAAGGCTTCGTCTAAGCCTTTATCGGAGATTTTAAAAGATGCCATTGGCCCAGCATTCAAGCGTAATGGACCCACTTTGAAACCAATCATCAATGGAATATCGAAATTAGTATATTCAATTGCAACGGTTTGAGAAGTACTGGGTGAACCACTTTTCAAAATATTCACGCTCCCTCCTTTTGCCGAAAATATAAATTCGGGTTGAACAAAAAACTTACTGCCTATTCTGACGTAAACTCCTCCAACGTACCCAGTTTTTGTATCTAAACTTTGTTGCAAATTATCACCAAAAGATTGTGTTTTGAAATCCGTTTTTAATTGCGAGAAATTTACTCCCCCTTTTATCCCAATCGAAAATTGGGCAAAAGAATCAGTTCCTTTTGCAAAAGCTAAAAAGAAAAGAAGAATTAACAGTTTTTTGTGCATATTGATTTAGTTTTTTTATGTGATGGAAAGATAACGTGAATTAATGGCTCGAATGTATTTTATAAGTGGATTTTTTGGCATAATTTAGTGTATGGCAAAAGTAAAAACATCATTTTTCTGTCAAAATTGTGGACATCAAGCACCCAAATGGCTTGGTAAATGTCTCTCATGTGGCGAATGGAATACCTTCGTTGAGGAGGTTGTTCAAAAAGAAGAACCCACCAAAGGCTCTTGGAAAGTTTCGACTTCTACAAAAATAGCCTCAAAACCGAGGTCAATTCAGGATATAAATTTTGAAGAACAACCCCGAATTCTCACCAAAGATGCAGAACTTAATCGTGTTTTGGGGGGTGGAATTGTGTTGGGTTCAATGGTGCTGATTGGCGGAGAACCTGGCATTGGCAAATCAACATTAATGCTTCAAATTGCATTAATGCTTGATAATTTAAAGGTTCTATACGTTTCAGGAGAAGAATCAGAACAACAAATTAAGATGCGAGCGGAACGTTTGGAGAATAAAAGTAAAAACTGCTTTATTTTAACGGAAACGCAAACGCAAAATATTTTTAAGCAAATTGAAGCATTTGAACCCGATATTTTAATTATTGATTCCATCCAAACCTTACAATCTTCTTTCGTAGAATCGGGGGCTGGAAGCGTCTCGCAGGTGAAAGAATGTGCGGCTGAATTGATGAAGTTTGCCAAAGAATCAGGGACACCTGTCTTCATGATTGGGCATATCACCAAAGATGGTTCGTTGGCGGGTCCCAAAGTACTGGAACACATGGTTGATACCGTTTTGCAGTTTGAAGGCGACCGCCACATGGCGTATAGAATACTCCGTACCACCAAAAATCGTTTTGGTAGCACCTCAGAATTAGGCATTTATGAAATGTTAAATTCTGGTTTACGAGAAGTTTCAAATCCATCTGAAATATTGATTTCACAAAGAGATGAAGATTTTTCGGGAATAACGATTGGGGCAATGCTGGAAGGAAACCGTCCGCTTTTAATTGAAACACAATCTTTAGTTTCAATTGCTACCTACGGAACGCCACAACGGAGTTCAACTGGTTTTGATGCCAAACGACTAAATATGTTATTAGCAGTTTTGGAAAAGAGAGGTGGTTTTAGATTGGGCAATCAAGATGTATTTTTGAATATTGCTGGAGGCTTGAAAGTGGAAGACCCCGCCGTTGATTTAGCAGTTTGTGCCTCCATTGTATCATCTTACGAAGATTTGAGCATCCCATCCAAAGTTTGTTTTGCGGCAGAGGTTGGCTTAGGCGGAGAAATTAGAGCGGTCAATCGCATTGAGCAAAGAATTTCGGAAGCTGAAAAATTAGGCTTCAAAGAAATTTGGATTTCAAAATATAATGCAAAAGGCTTAGATACGAGTAATTACAAAATAAAAATCAACATGGCAGGGATGCTGGAAGATGTATTTATGCAAATTCTGCGGAAGTGATAGATTTCGGTGAAGTAGCAATGGAGGGAATTAGAATGACATAACTTATTAGAATTGGAACTTCCCGAAAGTTTTAAACTTTCGGGAAGTTGAACCGAATTACGAAATTTTACCTACAGTAGGTTAGTTATCAGTCTGTAAATTATAAATTATGATTTCTATTTTATTACATCCTCAATAGATTAGTATTTACAAAATCTCTTCCCGAACTTTACCAAAATTTTAACAAAAATAGACAATGGCACAAGTAAAATCGGGCGATAAAATCAACGTCCACTACACAGGAAAATTAACGGACGGAACACTTTTTGATTCTTCAGAAGGACGTGAACCTTTGGAATTTGAAGTGGGCTCTGGAATGGTTATCAAAGGTTTCGATGAGGGCGTTACGGGCATGAGCGTAGGTGAGAAAAAAACCATTCATATTCCTGCTGCTGAGGCTTACGGAGACATGGATCCAAATTATTTAGCCGTTTTCAACAAGGCAGAAATTCCTTCGGATATTCCTTACGAAGTAGGTATGCAACTAAATATGCACCAAGATGGTACTGGACAGGTAATGCCAGTATCGGTCGTGGAAGTAACTGAAACTACTATTACTTTAGATGCCAATCACCCTTTGGCTGGCAAAGATTTGATTTTTGATTTGGAGTTGGTTTCTATTGCATAGTATTAGAAGTAAGGGAAACTAAAAAAGCATCAGTCGATATTTCGACTGATGCTTTTTTATACTTGAACATTAAGAATCTAAATGCTCTTTATTGCTAAAAGTATTAAGCTGGTTTTGCTATCTCAACATTCACTTTTTTCCCTTTGATAGAAGCGCCATCCATACTATTCAATACTGTTGTTGCATATTCTTTTGGAACATCAACGAAAGTATATTTATCAAAAATATTGATTTGTCCTAAAGTATTTCCTGGAATTCCAGATTCTCCGGCAAATGCTCCTACAATGTTGGCAGGTGAGATTTTCTCATCAAAACCAATATTTACAAACATTCTTACCATGTTTTCATCCTGACGATATGGTTTTCCAGCTTTATCCGTTCTTGGTCCTCTGTCTTCGCCTGAACGAGGACGGTCACCTGTACGGGCAGGACGTGAATCTGTACGGTCAAAACTTCTTCCGCCATCTCTTCCACCACGAGAATCACTTCCGTAACTTCTTGCACCGTCACGGCTTCCACCATCACGACTGCCAAAACGGCTACTACCTGAATCTCTACCATCACGAGCAGCAAAACGATCACCACTGCTTCCACGACCACCTTCACGACTTCCGAAACGGTCATTACTTCTGCCATCACGACTTCCGTAACGATCACCACCACGGCTATCACCTTCTAAATTCTCATCAGCAAATTCATTTTTTGCAACACCCATAGTCATTTTCACTAAAGCTGCAACAATTTGTTCGTTCGAGAATCCAGCGTGTGTTAATGAACCATAAACATCTCCGAAAAGCTCTAAATCGTTTTCTTCGATAGCGTTCTGAACTCTTTCAATAAACATTCCTTTTTTCACACCAACCACATCAGAGAACGATGGAATTACACCTTTGTCAATTTTAACTTTGGTATAATTCATGATGTCTCTCAAACGGTTACGTTCAGCACCCACAACGAATGTATAAGCTTTACCAGACTTGCCAGCACGACCTGTACGACCGATACGGTGTACGTAATATTCTTCGTCTAATGGAATATCATAATTGAAAACGGCATCAATATCATTCACGTCAATTCCACGAGCGGCAACGTCCGTAGCAACCAAAATAGTTGTTGCACCAGAACGGAATTTCGCCATTACGTTTGTACGTTGCGTTTGACGTAAATCTCCGTGTAAACCTTCAGCTGCGTATCCTCTCAAAATCAATTCTTCTACTACTTCATCCACTCTTTTCTTCTGGTTACAGAAAATTAAAGCCAATTTTACGTTGTAGAAATCCATCAAACGAGTCATTACTTCCATTTTCGCCTTGCCTTTCACATCGAAATACAATTGTTCGATGTTGGCATTAGTGATTTCGTTTTTAACAACTTTCACCAATTTAGGGTCATTTTGGTAACGAGCCGTAAGCGCCATAATTGGCTTAGACATGGTTGCCGAGAAGAAAACTGTTTGACGGTCTTCGTTTGTTTCTTGCAAAATACTTTCGATGTCATCACGGAAGCCCATATCAAGCATTTCGTCAGCTTCATCAAGTACTGCCATTTGTACTTTTTCTAATTTCAAAGCACGTCTTTCAATCAAGTCAATCACACGTCCAGGCGTACCTACCACGATGTTTGCCCCTGCTTTCAACGACTTAATTTGACGGTCGATTGAATCACCACCATAAACCGTAGTAACCCAAACGCCTTTTTTATATTTGGCTAATTTTTTGATTTCTTCGGTAACTTGAACTGCTAATTCACGAGTTGGGCAAAGCACCAAACCTTGAACATACTTATCGAAAGCGATAACTTTCTCAATCATCGGGATACCGAAAGCGGCTGTTTTACCAGTACCCGTTTGGGCTTGTCCGATTACATCACGACCTTCCAATAAATAAGGAATAGCTTCTGATTGGATTGGAGAGGCAGTTTCAAAGCCCATATCCAATACTGCTTTTTTAATATCTTCCGACACGGGAAGTTCGTCAAATCTTAATCTTGCGATTTCACTCATAATTTTTCTGCGTCACATCTAACGACATGAAGAATAAGTAGGGCATCGGCATGATGCTCCATTCGTTTCCTGCGACTAATTTTTTAATTGATTTGTAATAAATTTTGCTTTAATGATGCCCGAACATCCGTTAAAGCTCTGGGAGACCGACTTGAGGAGTTATGAGTTGTGAGTTATGAATTACAAGTTGAAAATTTCAACATTTAACTTTTAACTATTAACTAAACTTCTCTTAGAAGAAGTGCTTCGTGCCAACGAAGCGAACACAGAGACGTGCGGATGTTGTTTTTGTACTAATTTTGCACAAAGGTACGCCAATCTTTTGGATTCGCAAATCTATTTAGATTATTTTTAGAAAAGAAAAAGATTTTAAGCTCTGTCATTGCGAGTAAAAGGAAGCAGCCTGTTAGAGATTTTGAGGCAAAAAATATTAAACTATTTATTTTCACTTCCCCAAATAATAATCCCAAACCACCAAAGTAATCTCCGCAATCATCTTATCATTCGTCATTTCATCTTCCAAAGAGTTTGAAACAAAAATGGCAATGGCAAATTGTTTGCCGTTGGGTAAGGTAATGATGCCGATGTCGTTTGTGCCTCCCGTTAAGCCTTCTTTATTTTTTCCAGAAAAGCCTGTTTTGTGGGCTATAATAGTATTTTTTGGTAATAATCCTCTGATTTTATTGGGTCCTGTGGTGGTTTCTACCATGATTTTGTAAAGAAAATCTTGACTATTTTTTGAGAGAATATGCTGTTTATGAAATTTTTGCAGTAGTTGAACGGCGGCAAAAGGTGTACTGTAATTCTTGTATTGAAGACTCCAATCGTTCTGAATTCTTACCTCTGGGTCTAATATTGCCACGTCTTTTACGCCTATTTTATGGATAAATTTATTGGCGATTTCTGTTCCGCCAATGAGTTTAAATAGAAGGTCACAACCACTATTATCGCTTTGTGATACGGTATATTTAATTATTTCACTCAATGGCAGATTTACATCTCCTTCGGGATATTTTTCCCGCATCGGGCTATATAAATTTGGTATCAAGTCGGCTTTACGAACAAAAATATTCTGATTTAGCGTAAATTTTCCTTGATCAACTTGGTTCAAAACTGCCAAAGCCAAATGAAATTTAAAAACACTTTGCATCGGGAAATGTCCACTTCCATTGAAGGTTAAGGTATCGCCATTCTCAAAATCTAAAACACCCACGCCAACGGTGGCACATTTTGATTTTACAATTTGTTCGATTTTCTCCTTGATGATATTTATTTGCGAAAACCCTGAGTAATGAATGATTAAAAAAGTAAGGATTAGAAGGGTATTTTTTTTCATTTGACTTAAATAAATGTGCGGTAAAAAAGGATGGTAAAAACAAAAATAAGGATTTTGATGAGGTCTTACAAACTTTTAAAGACTTCTTTCGAGTATATATTCAGCTTGCTTTTTTTGAATATGAGTTACCTATGAAAACCTTAATAAAGGTGAAATAGTGAAATCGCTGTCGTTATCTTTGAGCATAAAACTGGCCAAAACATATTAATCATGAAAACACTAAAATTATATTTTGTAATCCTAATCGTTATCTTGCTATCATCTGACCATTTATTTGCACAAAAATTCAAAGTGATTGCTTTTTATACTGCCAAAAATGACCAGGCTCACATCAGTTTTGTCCATGAAGCCAATCAGTGGTTTTCAAAAATGGCGAAACAGCATAATTTTGTCTATGATTCTACCGCCAATTGGAATAATCTCAATAAAGACTTTCTGGCTCAATATCAAGTGATGCTTTTTTTGGATACTCGGCCCGAGGAAATTGCACAAAGAAAAGCCTTTGAAGAATATATGAACCATGGAGGTGCTTGGATGGGATTTCATTTTGCAGGATTTGCTATGGCTCAATCAAAATATCCCCAAAATTGGGACTGGTATCACAATCAATTTTTGGGTTCTGGGGAATATAAAAGCAATACATGGCGACCAACTTCAGCCATTTTACGAGTGGAAAATCCCAAACATCCTGCGACAAAAAAACTACCTAAAACATTCAAATCATCCCCCAACGAATGGTATTGCTGGCAAAATGATTTACGAGAAAATACAAACATTGATATTTTATTATCCATTGATTCCACCAGTTTCCCTTTGGGAACAGGACCAAAACCGCACGAAATTTGGCACAATGGGTATTATCCTGTGGTTTGGACAAACAAAAAATACAAAATGTTATACATCAATATGGGACATAACGACATTGATTATGAAGGCAAGACTAATAAAGAATTGTCTTTTCAGTTTGAAAATGAACTGCAAAATAAATTTATACTCAACAGTTTGGGTTGGTTGGGGAACAGCAAAAAATAGTTGATAATATTTAGAAATAATTCATGAACAAATCGTAATAAAACCAGAAGAGGATAAGCATTTGAAAAAAATAATGAAACTTTAACGAATAATTGTTCATTAATATACGTTAAGTATCTAAACTCATTTGTATTATTCCATGAAAAAGCTATTTGCTATATCCTTATTCTGTTTAACCTTATCCTTTTCTGGTTTTGGCCAAGTATATTCCGATTCTCTAATTATTAATATTCAAGGCTCGCTGGGCAAATTACAAAATGAAAATGAAAATCTCAAAAGTCGTCTCGAAATTCAAGGTCGTTCATTAACGGATATATCTAAAAATCAATCACTTACAGACAAAACTAAGTGGGAAAAAATCAAATCCAACTTGATTAAAAGTGCAGAAGTTTATAAGATATTGAGCGATGATATTATTGATTTAAAATCGCAAGTTTTGAATCAAGATTATCAAGGATATATTAAAAAATTGAGTTCCGTTGAAAAAGGCCCCTTAGGATTTTCCTTTGAAGATGTCATCTTAAAAACGGCACAAAGTAAAGCTATTTTTAGCAAGAAAGAGAAAAATGAACGCTTTATGAACGTATTAAAAAGCTTGAAAGACAGTCCAATTGTGGGCTTAATTCCTTATGCTTCTCAGGCCGTAAATCTTTCCACAGCGGCAGTAAACGTTGCGTATGCTTCGGGTATGCAAGACAAAAAGGTCAACTTTGATAAAATAAAAGAGTTTGAGAAGGAATTACAACGCTATACAGGCTTTTACAATATGTTGGATAAAGCAAATTTGATGAACACCAACTCAAGCGGACAAACCGTTACGATGTTGGAGGCCTTGCAATTGGATGTTTTAGAAAAATTCAAAAAGGACGCTCAAAAAGTAGGTTATAATCCACGAGATATTAGAAATGATGAAGCTTTGGATGATTATTTTAATTATATGATTGGCGAATTTTCAACCGATTATATGAAGAAACGAATTACCGAAATTGAAAGTAAATACACCGAAAAAAATGGCCAAACCAATTTAGGCGAAATGTTGCAATCTGAGTTGGATATTCGTCACGTAAATAATAATTTGGATTACGTTCAAAGCCTTTGTAACCGTTTTATTGCGGTTCATGACCAATATTTTGACTTTGAAAACCGATATTTCGACCAAGTGAAACAAGCCATTAATGTGGCAAAAGCTAACAACATTATTGAAGGTGTTGGCGAAAAACCCGCCCAAATGGTTTATGATGATTTGATGAAAGATTTAGGCGCAAAAAAGAAGAAAAAAGATGCAGCCATCAAATCAAGCATTAATATTAAAGAATTGAAAGATAAGATTGATTCGGTTGATATTTACAAAATCTTGTAAGTCAGGTGATGGTTTAGGGATTACGTTTTAACTATTTTTGAAGGAATTGCAAAAAACTAATCCCTAATCCTTAACCCCTAATCGCTATTCATTATCTTTGCAGATGGAAAAACTGCCTTCTATTTATACCCCTCAATTTTGGTTGCTCTGTGTGAGTAACTTTCTTTTCTCTGCCAGTTTTCAAATGATGATTCCTGAATTGCCCGACTATTTGAAAAGTATGGGTGGTAAAGAATACATCGGTTATATTATTGCACTTTTTACCCTTACCGCAGGTTTTGCAAGACCCTTTTCTGGAAAATTAACGGACACTGTTGGTCGAGTTCCCATCATGGCGTTTGGTTCAATTGTATGTTTTATTTGCGGAGGAATTTATCCTTTTGTTCACACCGTTTTTGGATTTTTATTATTGAGATTTCTACACGGATTTTCTACAGGAACAAAACCCACCGCCACTGCTGCGTACGTAGCCGATATAATTCCAGAAGACCGAAGAGGAGAAGCTCAGGGAATGTTAGGAATTTTTACGGCAACTGGGATGTCAATCGGACCTACAATTGGTAGTTATTTAGTAATTTGGACTTCTCTCAATTTCATGTTTTATACTTCGTCGGCCTTTGCGCTGGGCTCAATTCTGATATTGCTAAATATGAAAGAAACCCTATCCAAAGAGCAGAAACAGCCTTTTTCTCTTAAATTATTAAAAATAAAATGGGTTGATACTTTTGAACCACGAGTACTCCCTGCTTTTTTAGTAATGCTTTTAGTATCATTTTCATCAGGGGTTTTGCTTACGCTCGTGCCTGACCAAACCAAATTATTGGGCATATCCAACAAGGGAGCTTTCTTCACAATTTATACGATTGCATCATTAACGGTAAGATTATTTTTTGCCAAAAGCTCGGACAAATACGGGCGAATTCCGATTTTGATGTTGTCTTCTGCAATATTAATTGTTTCGATGATTTTGTGCATTTCAACGGATTCTACTTGGATTTTTGTGTTGGGAGCGATTTTATTTGGCTTTTCTTGGGGGTTCAATACGCCAACTTTAATGGCTTGGACTGTAGATTTATCGCACGAAAATTATCGTGGACGAGCCGTTGCAACCACCTATATTGCCCTCGAAGCGGGCATTGGCATTGGCGCTTTATTTGCGGGACATCTATACCAAGGAAAAGTAGAGAATATGGCTATTCCTTACGAATTATCCGCTTTTTTGGCCTTTGTTGCGTTGGTTTATCTATGGAAAAAAGGTCGAGATATTAGATTCGGTCACGAAGTCTCCAAGCGTTAAGCACAGGGAAATCCCGTGACTTAAATTCCTTTAAAATCAGGCAATTTTTTTCCTAAAAAGGCCGAAACACCTTCCATAAAATCATGGGTTTGGCCCGCAATATCTTGATTGACGGCTTCCAATTCCAACATCTGTTCCAAGGTTGAATGATAGGATTGATTCAATACTTTTTTGATTAAACCAATGGCTTGCGTGGCTGATTTAGCGTACATTCTGGCTGTTTGATTTACGGCAAAATCTAATTCATTTGGCGGAAAAACTTTATTAACTAATCCTAATTCCAAACATTCCTTTGCTTCCACAATTCTACCAGTTGAAGCTAATTCAAAGGCTTTTTGAGAACCCAATAATCTGGGTAAAAAATACGAGGAACCTGCATCAATAATTAATCCAATACTCACAAAAATCTGCGACATTCGGGCGGTTTCTGATGCAATAATCACATCACAAGCCAAAGCCAACGAACAACCCGCTCCTGCTGCAATTCCATTCAACCGACAAATTACTGGCTTCGGTAAATCTCTAATTGACAATATCATAGGATTGTATCCGCTTCGTAATGAATCGCCCAAACTGGTTGAACCATTTATGCCTCCTTTTAAATCTGCGCCCGAACAAAAGGCTTTATCACCCATTCCGGTGAGGACAACTACACGCACCGATGAGTCCGCTCCTGCTTGTAAAAATGCTTGGGTAATTTCCTGAATTAAAGCGGGATTAAGCGCATTGTAAACGTCGGGCCGATTGAGAGTTATCGTACAAATACCTTCCTTTATTTCGTAAATAAGATGATTCAACATGATTATTTTTATTGATAATTTAAAAAAAAGTGCCACTAAAAAGCACTACTGAAAGACTAACGATTAATCCCAAAAATGCTCCCGCCATTATTTGGGCGGGTGTGTGGGCATTCAAATGTAATCGGGCAGAAAACAAGAAGCCTGCAATTAAAATCACCGCTATGATTGGAAAAAAAAGCTGGTAGCTATTGAATTTTATAGCAATACCAATCAAAGCTCCCAAAGCACCACTAATACCCACCGCATGGGCCGAAATTTTCCAATATAAACTTATCACGGCTACCGAAGCAATCGAAAAAGCAATTCCTGTCATAATGATGGAGACTTCTGGCAATTGCTTTAATTTCATCGTAAAGAAAGTAGCTACAAAAGTATAAATAGCCATCGTTACGATGTAGGGAAGTCGTCGGTCTTCCAAGGTTTCCATTTTCAAATCTCCGATAAAACCGAAACGATGAAGACAATAAATGGCAAAAACGGGCAGAATAAATGTTTGGAGGAAAATCAACAACAATAATCCCATTTTCAAGCTCATTAAGCCTACACGAGCGGAATCATTGAACAATTCGAGGTTCTGAATCGACTCGGGAGCAATGTAAAAAAGAATCCCAAAAATAATTGTTGGCATCATCAAAGGATGTAAAAATGCGGAAAGTATATGAGCAAAACGAGTAGTCAATTTTGGTTATTGGGGATAAGGTTATTAGTTAATGGGAACTGTGAAATCGTATTTCAATTATCATGTCACAATTTACTCAAAAAAAACTAATCCCATAAGATTTTAAAACCTTATGGGATTAATTATGATATTATATTTCTCAAAAAGCAACTAATCCCTAAACTCAAAGTTGCTTCCGCAAACGAGCCACAGGAATATTCAATTGCTCACGGTATTTAGCAACCGTTCTACGAGCGATGTTATAGCCTTTTTCGTTGAGATATTTTTCTAACTTATCATCCGACAATGGATTTTTCTTGGGTTCATTATCAATTAATTCTTTTAAAATATTTTTTACCTCACGACTTGAAACATCCTCACCCGAATCGGTGGCAATTCCTTCTGAGAAAAAGTATTTTAAAGAATATAAACCAAATTCTGTTTGAACCGATTTACTACTGGCAACCCTCGAAACCGTAGAAATGTCCATTTCAATTTGGGTGGCAATATCCTTCAAAATCATCGGTTTTAATTTCGTTTCATCTCCTGTTAAGAAGAATTCTTTTTGATAATCCAAAATGGAATTCATCGTTCTCAACAAGGTATTTTGACGTTGTTTAATGGCATCTATAAACCATTTTGCCGAATCTAATTTTTGTTTGATAAACGTCACCGTTTCTTTAATGATACGATTATTTTTGTCAGATTTATCGTAAGTATCCAACATTTCGTGAAAAGAATGGCTTACACGCAATTCTGGAGCATTTTTTGAATTTAAAGAGAGTTCTAATTTTCCGTTGTTATTAAACAGTAGATAATCAGGCATCAAGTACTGAATTACCACACCATCTTCTTCGGCTGAACCAGGTTTTGGGTTTAATTTAGTAATAACATGAACGGCTTGCTTCATTCCTTCATCATCCACACCCAAGCGTTTTTGAATTTTTTCGTAATGTTTTTTGGCAAATTCATCAAAATTATCCGCAATAATTTTGATGGCATTCTGTACCCCAGCATCATCCGTATCTTTTCTATCCAATTGTATCAACAAACATTCTTGTAAATCACGAGCTGCAATTCCAACGGGATCAAAAGTTTGAATTTGTTTCAAGACAACCTCCACGTCCTCCACGGTGGTATAAACGCCTTGCGTAAATGCCAAATCATTTACCACCGCTTGCAACGGACGGCGCATATATCCATCAGTTTCAATCGAGCCAATCAATTGTTTGCCAATAATTTCATGTTGTTCTTGTAAACGGAGAAAGCCTAATTGAGCGTTAAGGTGGTCTGTCAAACTCGAAATCATCGCAATTGGCATCTCTTTGTCCTCCTCTTCCCCATTGCCGTCACCTTGCATTTTATAACCGTTATGGTCGTCGTGTAAATAAGACTCAATATCTATATCACGGTCGTTGTAGTCTCCGAATTCATCATCCGCAAAATCATCAAAATCATCGTCATACTCATCACGTTCTTTCACGTCATTTTCCATTTCTGCGCCTTCTTCAAGGGCAGGATTGATTTCGAGTTCTTCTTCGATTCGGGCGGAAAGTTCAAACGTGGGTATCTGCAACAACTTGATAAATTGAATTTGTTGTGGAGATAATCTTTGTTGTTGTGATTGATTCAGGGAAAGTTTTTGCATAACAACTAGCGGTAAGGTAAAATTGAAAATTATAGGCGGGTATTATATTTGTGCAAAGCACATCTGAATACTGTTCTGACAAATATCTTGCCAAATGTATCAATAAATAATCTATAAAGTCAATATTTATTATTTATTAAGTAAAAATAAGTGTTAAATCACTGAACAACAAATATTTGATTTTTTATTTATTTTTAAAAAATAGAAATATTTTAAAAATAAATATCGATTATAGCAAATTTCAATCTACAAAACTTGATTTTTTTGCACAATTTGATAGCACTATTTGAGCGAAAATGGCTCACTAATTAAGCCAAAATCAAGAGAAAAAAGTACCGAATTAACAAATGTTTATTGATAAATTTATACAACTATTGGCGATTTGTAATTACCTAAATTCGGTAATTGAAGGAAATCTTGGTAATTTTGAAAAAAGCAATGGTTTTAGTATTTTAAATAATCCAACAAGAAGGGTGCCGCCCCAAAGGGATGCCGCCCAGTCATAATTCAATAATTGTATATCAATGCAAATCAAACAAATTTTAGCGGAGGCTGCCGTTGGTAGCGAAATAACAGTAAAAGGTTGGGTCAGAACCAAACGTGTTCAGCCCAATGTAATATTTATAAACATCAATGATGGGTCAATAATTCATAATATCCAAGCGGTGGCAGAACCAGGTATAATTGATGAAGAAACGCTAAAATTGATTACAACGGGCTCGTGTATCGCCGTTTCTGGCGTGTTGAACGAATCAAAGGGTTCTGGACAGCGGGTTGAATTGCAAGTTAATAGCGTTCAAGTTTATGGAACTGCTGACCCTGAGAAATATCCTTTGCAACCCAAAAAACACAGTTTAGAATTTCTTCGTGAAATTGCCCATCTTCGCCCTCGGACGAATACTTTTTCGGCAATTCTCAGAATTCGTCATGCTTTGGCATTTGCGATCCATAAATATTTTAATGATAATGGTTTCTTTTACCTACATACGCCAATTATCACTGGTTCGGATGCCGAAGGTGCGGGAGAAATGTTCAGAGTATCGACCCTCGACCCAAAGAATCCGCCTCTAAACGATGATGGAAGCATTAATTATAAAGAAGATTTCTTCGGAAAAGAAACTAATTTGACCGTTTCAGGACAATTGGAAGGTGAATTGGGCGCAATGGCTTTGTCAAAAATCTACACTTTTGGACCAACTTTCCGTGCGGAAAATTCAAATACGGCTCGCCATTTAGCGGAGTTTTGGATGATTGAGCCAGAAGTTGCTTTTTATGAATTGGAAGACAATATGGCTTTGGCAGAAGATTTTACGAAATATGTAATTCGCTATGCCATCGAAAATTGTGCGGATGATTTAGCTTTCTTGGAAAACCGTTTGAAAGAAGAAGAAAAAACCAAAAAAGCCGAGGAACGTTCGGAATTAGATTTGATTCAGAAATTGAACTTTGTCGTGGATAACGAGTACGTTAAGTTGACTTATACCGAAGCCATCAAAATTTTGTTATCGTCTAAACGTCATAAAGAAGGCAAATTCCAATATCCAGTTGAATGGGGCATTGATTTACAGTCGGAACACGAGCGTTATTTAGTAGAAAAACACTTCAAAAAACCCGTTATTCTCACTAATTATCCAAAAGATATCAAGGCATTTTACATGAAATTGGATGAAGACGGAACCACTGTGAGAGCCATGGACGTACTTTTCCCGGGCATTGGTGAAATTATTGGCGGTTCGCAAAGAGAAGATAATTACGAAAAATTATTAGCCCGTTCAAAAGCCGTAGGAATTCACGAAGACACCATTTGGTGGTATTTGGAAACCCGTCAGTTTGGCACAGCTCCGCATTCAGGTTTCGGTATTGGGTTCGAGCGTTTGGTAATGTTTGTAACGGGTATGACCAATATTCGTGACGTAATTCCGTTCCCAAGAACACCAAAATCGGCTGATTTTTAATTTCAACTAACTAACAGAGTTTTAGACCACGGATTATACTGATTTTGCCGATTTGCCCAGATTTTATTAAATTTAATCTGTGTAAATCAGTAAAATTCATCTAATCCGTGGTCTAATCATTTAATTTCTCATGAAAAAAACATTTCTTCTTATCATATTTTTAGGTTTTTTTGAAACAACTTTTGCGCAATCAGAAGATGAAAAAGCCGTTAAAGCAGTTGTTGTTCAATTGTTTGAAGGTATGCAAAAACACGACTCTACGATGATTAGAGCCTGTTTCCATCCGTCCGCCCGTATGCAATCCATCGGAATGAATCGTAAATCTAACGTTGTAGAATTGACTACTGAAAACACGATTGATGGTTTTGTAAAATCAATTGGTAGTTTGACTGTTACCACTAAAATTGAGGAACGAGTTTTGAGTTACGAGATTAGAGTGGATGCACAAATGGCTACGGCTTGGACACCTTATGAACTTTATGTAAACGAAAAGAAGATTCATTGTGGCGTTGATGCTTTCCAATTTTTCAAAACGGACAAAGGTTGGAAAATCATTTCTCTTGCCGATACTCGTAGAAAATGTGATTAGTTTTGCTCATAAAACTCGTGGAATGACTTGCACTAATTCACGCCATGAGTTTTTTATTCTTTTTACCCGCTGCTCCTTCTTTCCATTTCTACAACCTCTACCTCATAAATTCTTTTACCATCAATTTTTAGACGAACCGCCGTTTGAATATTATGAAATCCGTGCGTTCCCGCCGCCCCAGGATTGATATAAAGCATTTTATCCCGATACAAATCACGTTTTACTTGTAAAATATGTGAATGTCCACACACAAAAATATCAGGTTTTTGAATCCCAAAACATTCCAAAGCATCGGGTTTATATTTGAAGGGTGTTCCCGCAATGTGCGTCATACCCACAATAAGGCCTTCGCATTGAAAATGATTAATTTTTGGATAAATTTGTCGAACGGTCATATCGTCAATATTTCCGTAAACGCCTTCAATGGGTTTTATCGCTTCCAACGTATCGGACAACGACACATTTCCCCAATCGCCGCCGTGCCAAATTTGGTCACACCAATCAACGTGTTCCATCAAGCGTTCGTCGAGGAAACTATGGGTATCAGAAATGATTAATATTTTTTGCATCTGTAGCTCGAAGTGACCGTTGCTCGATAACATTTCGAGGATTATGAATTAAACGTATAAATATCTATACGAAAACAAATTTACCCTCAAATCGTTTAATTATCAAACTTCGAAATCCCCATAAATTTTACCGATATGCTTGTAAAATCTTTTGAAATTGCCCTTTATGATAAATTACGCTTGTTTTTTGAGCAGAATGATTTTGTGTTGATGGCTGATAAAAAACAATTCCGTAAAGTTACCCCGAGAGGATTTCAGAATGTCATTTTCACCGCAACTTCTTATGACGAAGAAATTTGGTTAGAAGTAAATTTTGGTTGTCGGAGCAATCAAATTGAACAAATTGCCCAACAGTTTTTAGGCAATACTCGTGACTTTTGGAATGAGTCAAACACCATTGTTGTTTCAATTGGCAAATATAATGATGCGAAATATTTCAGATACAAAATCATGACTGAACCGGATATTGAAGATGTTTGTGATATTGTAAAAGACTTTTTGTTGACCCAAGGTTTCCCTTTTTTACTTTCCTCCGATAACCTTTTGGCTTTGAATGACATTTTTAATAAACATCCCCAAAAGCCTTGTAAATACGTTTATAATCAAGTTCATCGGAGTTTTAAAGGCATCATCAATGCCAAATTGATTCACCATGAAAATTTCTTAGATTTAACCGATAAACATCGAGAAAATCTCATTCGTATCGGTGCAACTGATGAAGATCTTTTAACGTTTGAACGATTACTGAGTTTTCTTTTATACCACTCACCTAATTAATTTACCTTTTTTATCAACCAGAATATTCATAAATTGCGGTTGAAAATGCTACTCAGAAATATCATATTTTTTCTTTATCTATTGTGCGGTTGTTTGTTCGACACAACCGCACAATTTCGCTTTGAACGCCTCGGCAACCAGCAAGGTTTGTCCCAATCTACTGTTCTCAAAATATTTCAAGATAAAAAAGGTTTTATTTGGTTCGCTACTCGTGATGGATTGAATAAATATGATGGCTACAATTTTACTGTTTATCGTCATATTTTCGATAACCCAAATTCATTGAGTAGCAGCAATATTTCGTGTATTGCGGAAGATTTGGATGAAAATTTGTGGATTGGTACTTCAGACGGAGGAATCAATAAAATGGATGTAGAAACGGGTAAATTTATTCATTTCAAGCTCACTGACGACAAAAAAGATATTTCAAAACTTAATATTGCGGCCATAAAAGTCACAAAAGATAATCAAATTTTAGTAGCAACTTATTGGGCTGGACTTATTTATATTGACGCAAAATCAAATCGTTTTACGTGGAAATCAATTGAAACAAATCCCATTCCGACCACTAACATTTCTAAGATTTATCAAGATAGACGGGAGAATGTATGGTTGGGTAGTTCTTTAGGAGTTTTTACACAAATTTCAAAAAGTGGAAAGGCTCATTCTTTTAAAATTGAAAATGGTTTAACACTAAAAAAGAACAATATATCCTGTTTTCTCGAAGATGCTCAGGGTAATATTTTATTAGGAACCCGTGGAAATGGCTTATATAAATTTGATATTATTACCCAAAAAATCTCCCAGATTCTTTACAATCCTTCCCAAATTGATCGAGACAATCTTATCACTTCGTTGGCCTATGACCAAGAAAATACCCTTTGGATTGGTACCGACAGCGGAGTTATCTTATTAAAAAATAACGATTACAATCATCCAATTCATTTACAAACCAATCCAGATTCTGAAACGGGTTTGAGTTCGCATGCCATTCAGTCATTGATGGTTGATAGAGACGATAATGTCTGGATTGGCACTTGGGAAGCAGGTTTAAATGTGCATTTCAAAAACAGGAATAAATTTGCACTCTATCGGCACAAAACCAATACTGAACAGAGTTTATTGCGGGATAAAGTCACCGCCATTGTTTGCGAAGATGAGCATAAAGTTTGGGTAGGAAGCAATAGTGGACTAACACTTTTAGATAGAAAAACGAATGTCTATAAGCATTTTGTGGTCAATCCTTCCACTTCGACGATACTCAATAATAATGACATCAATTTTTTACACATTGATAATGATGGCGATTTAATCGTTTCAACTTGGGGAGCTGGCTTACGAATTTTGAAAAAAGGAAGTAGCCATTTTTTAAATTATCAATACAATAGTGGTCAATATATCCCCTATTTTACCTGCATTCAATCGTCAAAAACTCCTCACAAATTGTGGGTTGGAACGCAAGAATTAGGGCTTTTGTCTTTCGATAAAACAACTGGAAAATTCACGCCAATTACCGAATTAAATAAAAAAGGAATTCTGGCAGAAGTTCACATCAATTCCATTTTGGAAGATAGTAAAGGGCTTCTTTGGATAGGTTCATACAACAATGGAACCTTCAAATACAATCCTAAAACGCACGAAATTAATCATTTTAAACAATCTGATAAACCTGGAAGTATCAAAGGGAATCACGTTTTTCAGATTTATGAGGATACACAAAAAAGGATTTGGATTGCCACTAACGGCGGAGGATTATGTATGTATCAACCTCAAACTGATACTTTCAAAACTTGGACAACACTCGATGGACTGCCAAATAATACGATTAAAGGCATTTTGGAAGACAAACACCAGAATTTATGGTTGGCAACTAATGAAGGGCTTTCTGAATTTATTATCAGAAGCAACTCTTTCAAAAATTACACCCAAGCCGATGGCTTACAAGGTTCCGAGTTTTTGATAAATGCCTACGCACAAAGCAAAAATGGCGAAATGTTTTTTGGGGGAACAGGTGGCATGAACGTTTTTCATCCCGATAGTTTGGAAGAAAATAACAAAGTGCCTTCGGTTTACATCACAGGCTTGCGACTTTTCAACAAACCCGTAAGTGTTGGGCAAAATGATTCGCCTTTGCAAAAAGATATTTTAGCTACGAAAGAATTAATATTTGAGGCCGATCAAAATGTTTTTTCAATAGAATTTACGGCACTTGACTTTGAATCTCTCAAAAATAATCACTACGCTTATCTTTTGGAAGGTTTTGATAATGAATGGCAATATGTGGGTACGCAAAGAATTGCAAGTTATACCAATTTGAATGCAGGAGAGTATATTTTTAGGGTAAAAGCCAGTAATAATGATGGTGTTTGGAACCCAAAAGAGGCAACTATAAAAATCATTATTTTGCCCCCGTGGTATAAAACTTGGTGGGCTTTTTGGATTTATGGGGGCTTAATTATGGGCAGTATTTACATTTTCAGAAAAGTCATTCAAGTGCGTGAACGGTTTAGATTAGATATTAAAATTCAAGAAAAAGAGAATGCCCAAATCCAAGAATTAGACCGCCTTAAAACCAACTTTTTTACCAATATCTCGCATGAATTCAGAACACCTTTAACGCTGATTATCAGCCCATTAGAAAAGTATTTATCCGAAAATAATGACTTGCCTACTCCGCAAAAAAAGCGTGCCGAATCCATTTATAGAAATGCCAAACAATTGCAAAAACTGATTAATCAATTATTAGATTTATCAAAGTTGGAAGCGGGTAGATTTTTTCCAGAAATTACCCAAAGCGATATCATTGAATTTACCGAAAAAGTAACCAATTCATTTCAAGATTTGGCAGAAGAAAAGCATATTTCTCTGCAATTTATTTCTCCAGAAAAGCATTTAATGGCTTATTTCGATGGCGATATTCTTGAAAAAATTCTCACTAATTTGCTTTCTAATGCCTTCAAATTTTCAAAAAAAGGCGGCACAATTAATGCATCTATTTCCTTAAAACTTTCTGATAATCAACAAGTTATTGTAAAGGTTTCGGATAATGGCATTGGGATTGCTCCTGAAAATTTACCTAATATTTTCAATCGTTTTTATCAAGTTCATGATAAAAATCAATCACAGATTGTGGGTACGGGTGTAGGCTTGTCTTTGTGCAAAGAATTGGCTGAATTGCACCGTGGAGAAATTTTGGTGAGTAGTAAATTGGGCGAAGGAACTACTTTTTCAGTTTATTTACCAATTACTAAAAAAGCTTTTGATAAACAATGGATTAGAGAAGGCGAAAACATTCCTGACAATCAAAATCATCGAACAAAAAATACTATTCAAATTACCGACAACCAAACCATTGAAATCATCAATAAAGATAAACCGCTTATTCTAATAGCCGAAGACAATGAAGATTTAAGGGCTTATATTAAGGAAATTTTCATCCAAGATTTTCAAATTTTGGAAGCTGAAAATGGTTTAATTGCTCAAAAAATTGCCCAAGAAAACCTGCCCGACTTAATTATTTCGGACTGGATGATGCCTTTAAAAACAGGCGTTGAGTTGTGTCAAAATATTAAAATGAATACCAATACCAGTCATATTCCAGTAATAATTCTTACTTCAAAAAGCAGTAATGAAAGCAAATTGATGGGTTTGGAAACGGGTGCAGACGATTACATAACAAAGCCCTTTAACGCCAATTTATTAGCCGTAAGGGTGAAAAATATTTTAGAAAACAGAAAAAAACTTCGAGAATTATTCAGTAATTCCCCTAAAATTAAAGCCCGAGAAATTACCCTAAATTCATCAGACGAGCATTTTATTGAGCGAGCAATTAAAATTG
Source organism: Arcicella sp. (assembly GCF_964672035.1). Taxonomy (NCBI): domain Bacteria; kingdom Pseudomonadati; phylum Bacteroidota; class Cytophagia; order Cytophagales; family Flectobacillaceae; genus Arcicella; species Arcicella sp. The sequence continues at coordinate 5,676 of NZ_CBABQS010000011.1, read as the reverse complement.
TTGAAGAAAATATGGGTAATATCAATCTGGATATTACGTTCTTGGAAGAAGAATTAAAAATGAGTAATATGCAGATGTACCGTAAATTGAAAAGTTTAACCAACCTTTCAGGGAATGAATTCATTAAAAATATCCGTTTGAAAAAAGCGGTACAATTGCTCGAAAGCGAAAATTATAATATCGCTGAAATAGCCTATAAAGTAGGATTTAATGACCCTTCGTATTTTAGTAGAATTTTCAAAAAACAATATGGAAAAGTGCCTTCTGAATACGTTGAGAAGGGTTTTGAAGTATAAATCAATTAATACCAACTGAAAAATAAATTACAAAAATTTTGAAAAAATCAATCTTAACAATCATTTTAAGTTTTAGAATTCTGTTACCTATTGTCGGTCAAAATCATGACCACGATTCAACTTTTCATAAAGCTTCGTTGGCTCATTATATTATTCCCGCCTTATTGATTGGCGGGGGAATTGCCATTAATAATCAAGATTTCAAGAACAAACAAATCAATTGGCATAACCAAAATTATAAAGATTTTAGCAATAAAGCCGATGATTTTTTGCAACTTGCCCCACACGCTGCCGTATTTGGTTTAGACTGGATTGGGGTGAAGAGTAAGCATGATTTCAAGGATAAAGTTGGCTTGATGCTCACGGGAGGAATCATTATGTTAGGAACGGTAAATGCCTTAAAATACACCACTGACCAAATTCGTCCTGATGGTTCTTCGGCTAATTCTTTCCCTTCTGGTCATACAGCAAATGCTTTTTTTGGCGCAACAATTTTAGCGAAAGAATATTCTGATAAAAGCATCTTAATTACCATCGGAGGTTATTCTGTAGCAACCGCAACGGGAGCGTTAAGGATACTCAATAACCGCCATTGGGCTTCTGATGTGTTAGTTGGAGCTGGAATAGGCATTGTTTCGGGCGAAGTTGCTTACATTGTTTATCCGTGGTTGAAAGAAAAATTGGGTGGAAAAGGGAAAAATAAAAGTGTCGTTTTCATACCGACCTACAATGGAAACATAATGGGTGCAAACTTGGTGATTGGATTTTAACAGTTGTGAGTTATCAAAAATGCCGATTCGGAAGCATTAGTTCCTAATCGGCATTTTTTTGTTTACTGATAACTGTTATCTGATAACGCTTACCTACTCCTCAATCTTTCCCTTCCGAGCCTGTAAAAGGCCATTTTTAATCAATTCATTATTTTTCCAAATTTTCTTTTCAGATTTTAATTTAGCCTTATCTTCATCGCTAAATGTCTGGAAATCGGATAAATCTGGGCAACCTGCATCCACCCAAGCGGTAAACCAAAAATCTGCCACCGTTTTGGAAGCATCCAACATTCTTTCGTTCACCGTATTTCCCAATTTCAAAGCATAAGCTTTCGCAAATTCACCCGTATAATTCTTGCGCATTTGCCCGAATCTTTCAGAACGTTTAAATTTCTTTTCATCCGTAAAACCTTCCGAAGCGGCAATTTCATCCGCAAGCACTTTGTCTAACATCACCTTAGATTCGCTAATTTTCACCCAAATAACGGCTAAAGGATTTTTTAAATATTTGGCTTTATGATGTTGATAAAGGTTATAATTATCCATATTCATTTCAGGAACTGTACTCTCCCAAAGTGAATGCAAACCTCGCTGATTAGTTAGTTGACCGTCGTAATTAATCGTAGTGTGCAATGGAACATGGGCATCTGAAATGTAATGACCTAAATCTGCCGAATAATATAAAATACTGTCTTTCAATTTATTACGAAAAGCATTCGTCAATTTTTCTTGTAATTTAATAACTTCCCACGGCACAGTTCCGTACTTTTTGAGGGTATCCGCCGAATATTTTTTCACCGCTTCGTCCCAAGTTTTAGGCATTGAATCTAAGGAGTTTTCTCCAAAAATAGGGGCATCAATGTCGATAAAGTGTTTGGTTGCTTCGGATGGATCGTCCTTACGTCTTACATCGGGTCTGACTGAATTATAGACTAAATAATCTGCATTTTTGAAGAAAAAAGTTTGAAGTTTTTTCGGAAGTGAATAAATGGCAAGTTGATGAATTGTTTTGTGTGCCAAGAAGCCCCATGAACAACAACTTAAAATCACCACTAAGGTCGTAATTTTTAATAAAAGCGGATATTTCATAAAAGAAAATGATGTGATTTTAATGGGTAAAGGAATTTGTTTTTATGGTAAATTATTGAATATTAAAGTGTTAATTGAAAATAATGCACTTCTGATAAGGGATTATAAACGTAAGCATCAGTTTCAACAAATCCTTTGGAGCGATACAGTTTAATTGCCTGTTTTAAAGAAGAAATAGTATCTAATTTCATGGTTTTATAACCCACTTTTTGAGCAAAATTGATTAATTCTTCTACTAATTGGTTTCCCAATCTCTTTCCCCTCGCTGCGGGTCTGACATAAAGTCGTTTCATTTCACAAACGCCTTCACCGATTGGTTTTAGGGCAATACATCCCATTACCTGATTGTCTTCTTTTGCTAAAATGATGCAACCCAAAGGCGGCAAATAAACTTGATGAAGTGTTTGTAATTCATTTTCAAAATCTTGAAAACACAAATCAACTTGTAAAAAAGCGGCGTATTCAATAAATATTTCCCTAACCTCCTCCAATTCTTCCAATGAGTATTTTACGTAGTGTAATTGCATAATCTAAATAATATTTTTGAATTATCTAAGAAGAGAAAAATCTATCGAAAACATAGAATTACTTTTGGAAATGAAATTACAAAAAATAATCCAAACCATCATCCAAGAGGATAATCTCCACGCAAGGTTTTTAAATACTTTGTCTCTCATGGAAAATACGGGAGCCAGAAAAATCTCGGCATCCGAACACAAAACAAAGGTATCTTATTTAATGTTAAAACACGCTTGTGAAGAAGCAAGACACGCTTTTTACCTTAAAAAACAGATTTCAAAAGTAGCTAAAATCGAAGATTTTCCAAGCTATGAAAACGATTATCTTTTAGCCCCTTTCGCCAGTTATACTTATTTGCACAGTTTAGACATCCAAGTTTGTAGATATTTGAAAAATACTTTAAAATTACAGCGTGATGCTTTAAAATATGCCGCCTATTTGTTGGTTACCTACTCCATCGAAGTAAGAGCGGACGAGCTTTATCCTATTTATCAAAATGAGCTTGATGAAGCAAAATCAAAGGTAAACGTAAAGTCTATCATTGTGGAAGAAGAAGGCCATTTGGCAGAAATGATTGACCAATTGAAAGCGTTTTCACCCGATTGGGAAATTCACGCTGGAAAAGCCGTTGACATAGAAAAGCAACTTTTTGAAGATTGGACTTTATCGCTGGCGGGTGAAATCAAGTAGGCAAAATGGCATTCTAAGTTGCTACCCATAAGATAGTTAAATATGAATTTCATAACTATTTACTCCATAAAAGGTGGCGTTTTGAGAATGGTAAAATTAAGCGAAAAGAAACCATTTGTATTTTTTATCTCTTGCATCTTTTCACCCATTTTACCTTTTTCAACTATTTCCCCTTGAAATATACTAATTTTGCCAATTAAAAACCTGTCAATCTGACAGAAAAAAAGATATGGCAAAACTTTTGAACATTATAGAGAATTATAAAAATAAAGCGAAAAGTGCATTTAAAATGAAAAATAAAGACGAATTGCCAATAGAAGGCGAGGAAACAACTCAAAATACTGACATTGTTTCAGAAGAAACTTTGGAAACACCAATCGAAGAAATACCTGAATTGTCGGAGGCTGAAAAATTACAAGCGGAATTATACGAATTAAAGGATAAATATTTAAGACTTTATTCAGATTTTGACAATTTTCGTAAACGTACTGCCAAAGAAAAATTAGAAATGATTCATTCGGCATCTGAACGTGTAATTGTAGATATTATACCCGTGATTGATGATATCGAAAGAGCCACTGCAAACGCTCAAGAAGGTGAAATTTCAGAAGGCATTTCTTTGATTTTTAGCAAATTATATAACACTTTGTCTTCAAAAGGCTTAAAACCAATGGATGCCAAAGGAACAGTTTTCAATGCTGATTTACACGAAGCAATTACCCAATTTCCAGCGCCAAAAGAATCAGATAAGGGTAAAGTTTTTGATGTTGTTGAAAAAGGATATTATTTAAATGATAAAGTAATTCGATTTGCGAAAGTAGTAGTAGCAAGTTAGTTATTGGGGATTCGTTAATTTAGGAATTGGGTAATTTTAGCAATGAACTAAATCATATTTTAATAACCATTTTTCCAATTACCCAATCCCTAATCACCTAATCCCTAATCAAATATTATGGCAAAAAGAGATTTTTACGAAGTTTTAGAGGTTTCAAAATCTGCTTCGGAAGACGAAATAAAGAAAGCCTATCGCAAGATGGCTATTAAATATCACCCCGATAAAAATCCAGGTGACAAAGCCGCTGAGGATAAATTTAAAGAAGCTGCTGAGGCTTATGAAGTTTTATCGGATGCCAAGAAAAAAGGTCAATACGACCGCTACGGACACGCTGGTATGGGCGGTGCTGCTGGTGGCGGTGGTGGCTACGGTGGGCAAGGCATGAATATGGAGGATATTTTCAGTCAATTTGGAAATATCTTTGGTGGCGATGAAAGCCCTTTCGGAAATATGTTCGGCGGTGGCGGCGGTCAGCAACAACGTAGAATGCGAAAAGGCACTGACCTTAGAATCAAATTGAAACTCAATTTGGAGGAAGTTGCCAATGGCGTTGAGAAAAAAATCAAAGTCAAACGCCATGTTACGTGTAAAGCCTGTACGGGAAATGGCGCAAAAAATGGCACTGAACTGACCACTTGCCAAACTTGTGGTGGTGCAGGTCAAGTTCGTCGGGTTCAACAAACGATGTTGGGACAGATGGTTACTACATCTCCGTGTCCAACCTGTAATGGTGAAGGAAAGCAAGTAAAAACTCGTTGCGAAGTTTGTTTTGGTGAAGGTCGTACTTTAGAAGAAGAAATTATTCCAATCAAAATCCCAGCAGGAGTTGCCGACAGTATGCAATTATCAATGTCGGGTAAAGGCAACGTTCCTCCACGTGGAGGCGTAGCGGGAGATTTATTGATAATTATCGAAGAAGAACCCGATGAAGAGCTTCATAGAGATGGTACAAACGTAATATTTGATCTTTATTTAAATTTTGCCGATGCTGCTTTAGGAACATCCGTAGAAGTGCCAACCATTGGTGGAAAAGCCCGAATTACGATTGAACCTGGTACACAAGCGGGTAAAATTCTTCGCCTGAAAGGTAAAGGAATTAAGGAATTAAATGGCTACGGCGTTGGTGACGAATTGATTCACGTGAATTTATGGACTCCAAAAACACTATCAAAAGAAGAAACGGAAATGCTGGAAAAGATGCGTAATTCACCCAATTTTGAGCCAAAACCTAATAAAAATGACAAAAATTTCTTTGAGAAAATGAAGGATTTTTTTAATTAGGTGACCAAATAGAAAAGATGGGAAACATAGAAAAATAGTTTCTTATTCACAAATGCCCTTAATCTAACAATTAAGGGCATTTTTTTATTTTAGAATTGAAACTAAACCCTTCATTTTGCGTTATGTATTCGGGAAATAATTTCTCGGTATTCAACAAAACAATTTACCTCATAAAAACATTTCTGAAATTTAATAG
>NZ_CBABQS010000010.1:0-89897 GCF_964672035.1 Arcicella sp. | reverse complement strand
ATGCACATGAGTCCAGGATTGCCAATAATGAGTTCAAAAGACTTAGTAAACTGGAAACTGGAAAGCTATTGCTATGATAGATTGGTAGAAAACGATGCCATGAACCTGAATAATGGACAAAATACCTACGGTCGAGGCTCTTGGGCAAGTTGTATCCGCTACCACAATGGCGAATTTATAGTTAGCACTTTTGCGGCTACATCGGGTAAAACGCATATTTATACTTCAAAAAATATCAAAGGTCCTTGGAAAGAGCAATCATTTGCCCCTGCATACCACGACCACACAATATTTTTTGACGATGATGGTAAAACCTACCTGATTTATGGTGCTGGAAAACTCAAAATTCTGGAACTAAAATCAGATTTGAGTGGAAAAATGGAAGGTACAGAAGAAAAAGTGTTGATAGAAAACGCTTCTGCTCCTGTGGGTGATAAAATTATGCTGGGTGCGGAAGGCTCGCAATTATTTAAAATTAAAGGTAAATACTATCTTTTCAATATCTGTTGGCCTCGTGGTGGCATGAGAACGGTAATTATTCACCGAGCCGATAAAATCACTGGACCTTGGGAAGGTCGAATTGGCTTACAAGATTTAGGTGTGGCACAAGGCGGACTAATTGATACGCCAGATGGTCGTTGGTTTTCCTACCTTTTTCGTGACAATGGCGGCGTGGGTCGCATTCCGTATTTAGTACCTGTTGGGTGGAAAGATGGTTGGCCTGTTTTGGGCGAAAATGGAAAGGTTCCGATGAATTTAGATTTACCAGCCAATAAAAGTTTGAAGCCAAATCTCGTGAATTCGGATGAATTTACTCGCAAAAAAGGCGAAGCAAAACTTCCATTGGTTTGGCAATGGAATCATAATCCAGACAATAATCTTTGGTCAATTTCAGAACGAAAAGGATTTTTAAGACTCAAAACAGGTAGAGTTGATACCTCTTTTACGCAAGCTCGCAATACGTTAACGCAACGTACTTTTGGGCCTACTTGCTCAGGGGCTACCATGCTTGATGTCAGCAATATGAAAGATGGCGATTTTGCGGGAATTTGCGTTTTGCAGAAAAATTTTGGACAAGTTGGTGTGAAAATTGAAAACGGCAAAAAAACAATCGTTATGGTGAGTTCCAACACAGGGAAACCCCTTGGAATTCAAAAAATACCCTTGGAACAAAGCAAAATTTATCTAAAAATCAGTTGTGATTTTACGGATAAAAAAGATTTGGCAACTTTCTTTTATAGCCTTGATGGCAAAACTTGGACAAGTATTGGTGAGACGTTGAAAATGCCTTACACGCTCCCTCATTTTATGGGATACAGATTTGGGCTTTTCAATTACGCTACAATAAATATAGGTGGCTTTGCTGATTTTGATTGGTTTAGGATTAAGTAATTGAAATTCATTTATTAAAAATATGAAACTAAGATTTTCTTTAAAAGTATTGATTTTACTGGCTAATGCTTTTGCTGGTATTTCTCAAAATACGCCACCAAAACCGTTTGGACCGATTCCGACTGAAAATCAATTGCGATGGCAACAAATGGAATATTATGCTTTCGTGCATTATTCTATCAATACTTATACAGACATGGCTTGGGGATTGGGTAATGAAGACCCGAAAATTTTTAATCCTGAAAAATTAGATTGCCGACAGTGGGCAAGAATCTGCAAAGAAGCGGGAATGAAAGGCATCATTTTTACGGCTAAACACCACAGCGGTTTTTGTTTATGGCCTTCTAAATACACCGATTATCCCATTGAAAAAGCACCATGGAAAAATGGAAAAGGCGATATTGTACGAGAATTGTCCGATGCTTGTAAAGAGTTTGGGTTGAAATTTGGCGTTTATTTATCGCCTTGGGATAGAAATCATCCCGATTATGGCAAGCCTGAGTATATTACTTATTTCAGAAACCAATTGACCGAACTATTAACCAATTACGGAGATGTATTTGAAGTTTGGTTTGATGGTGCGAATGGCGGTTCTGGATATTATGGCGGTGCGAATGAAACCCGAAAAATTGATGCTAAAACGTATTACGACTGGAAAAATACTTACAAACTGGTTCGTAAACTACAACCCAAAATTGTCATCTGGAACGATGGTGGCGACCGTGCCGATTTGCGTTGGGTAGGTACCGAGGCAGGTTACGTGGGCGAAACTAATTGGAGTTTACTAAATTCCACGGGCGATGTTCCGGAAGATATGTTGAGACATGGCGTTGAAAATGGAAATGCTTGGGTACCAGGGGAGGTAAATACTTCTATTCGTCCTGAATGGTTTTATCACGAGCGTGAGGATAGGAAAGTGAAAACATTAACTCAATTGATGGATATTTATCATAATTCAGTGGGTAGAAATGGCACTTTGCTGATGAACTTTCCAATTATGCCAAATGGACTGATTCACGAAAAAGATGAAAAAGCCATTCAAGGACTTACCAAAGCCTTGAAGGAAGAATTTGCCCAAAATCTTGCCAAAAACACCGTAATTTCTTCTAATCAAACCCGTGGAAAAAGCATTCGTTTTGGAGCAAAAAATGCCATTGATAACGATGCTAAAACCTATTGGGCGACCGATGATAATATTACAACGGCATCGCTAACCTTAGATTTTGGAAAAGTTACTACATTCAATCGCTTTTTGGTGCAAGAACCAATTACATTGGGACAACGAGTGAAATCATTTAGTTTAGAGGTTTTTGTCAAAGGAAATTGGGTACAAATTGCCAAAGAAACTACCATTGGTTATAAACGAATTCTTAGATTTCCGACCGTGGAAGCTACAAAATTACGATTCAACGTGTTGGAGGCTAAAAGTAATCCGCTCATTTCTAATATCGAAATTTATAAAGCTCCCATTATTCTTACGCCACCTACTATTACCCGAGATAAAAATGGCTTAGTCAGTCTTGTTTCGGGAGACGCTGAGTCTGAAATTTATTATACAGTCGATGGAAATACGCCCACTGCCAAGTCAGACAAATACACTTCTCCAATAAAAACAAAGGATGGAAAAGTTGAGATAAAAGCAATTGCCTATAACCCTTTCACCAAACAAAGTAGCATTGCGAGCGAGGAAAAATTTGATATTTCTCGTAAAAACTGGAAAATCATCAATACGGAAAATGTAGCCGCTAATAAACTGCTCGATGGCAACCCGAATACTTCTTGGCATCAAAAAAGAAGTCATACCACGCCAGCGGAAGTGGTGATAGATTTGGGCAAAGTGGAGCAATTGGAAGGCTTCCGTTACTTGCCTGCACAAAATTGGTGGGAGGAATCAAGCATCATCACGCATTATCAATTTGAAGTTTCAGCCGATAATTCCAATTGGAAAATTATGAGTGAAGGTGAATTTTCAAACATTAAAAATAGTCCTTTTTGGCAAATCAAAAATTTTGCATCCGTTATGGCAAGGTACATCAAGTTTCGAGCCTTGAAAAATACGCAAGAAGGTTCTGACTCAGGTTTCGCTGAATTGGATGTCATTACGACGAAATAATATATGGTATTGCGTTAAAATAAATCTTTTGAATAACCCAAAAATAATCAATTTCAATCTTAAAAAACTATTCATTATGAAACCCAGAACAGTTATCCAATCATTTGGATTTTTCGCCCTACTGGCAATATTCCGTTTATCTGTTGCTCAAACGCCTCGCCCACCCTATGTGGTTTCACCCAAAGTAAACCCCGATAAAACGGTTACATTTTCCTGTTTGGCACCCAATGCTACTACCGTTTTGCTTGATGGCAATCAATTTGGTTCGACAAATGTACCGATGACAAAAAATGCAGAGGGAGTTTGGTCGGTAACTGTTGGACCCATAAAACCTGATATTTATCCATATGGTTTTAAAGTTGATGGTACTACGATAAACGACCCAGCCAATGTAAATCTCTTTCCCAACGAGCGTTTTAAGGCAAGTTTGGTAGAAATACCATCTGATTTACCGGCTATTTATGCCCTTAAAAGTGTTCCACACGGTACAATTTCGTATGAATATTATCCATCGGTAGAAGGTTCAACGGGTACAATAGTGGTTTATACACCAGCAGGTTATACCAAAGAAACTGCTAAAAAATATCCAGTTTATTATCTCATAAGCGGCACAACTGATACCGAAGAAACCTTCTGGAAAGTGGGAAAAGTAAACTTTATATTGGATAATATGATTGCGGAAGGCAAAGCCAAACCGATGATTGTAGTTATGCCTTATGGCAATCCTTTGGCTAAAATTGCTGAACAAACGGGTAAAGACAAACCATCAGATGTGATGAGCCGAGATGGTGAAGATGCTCTTCGTCGAATAAAATTATTTGAAACTGACCTCATAACTAATATAATTCCTTTTACAGAGAAGAATTATAGAACGCTCAATAACCGTGAAAACCGGGCGATTGGTGGTTTTTCACGTGGTGGCGGTCAAACGCTCAGAACCGCTTTCAACAACGTTGATAAATTTGCTTATGTATGCAGCTATGCCTCGTACATTTCTCCTGTCGAAATGGACAAAAGTTTCACAAATATTACCGTAAATTCTGCTAAAACTAACAAAGATTTTAAATTACTTTTTTCAGGAATTGGTACAGATGATTTTCTTTACAAAGGCACCACGGAATGGGAAAATTATCTAAAAGAAAAGAAAATCAATTTTAAAAGCTATGTAACTGATGGTGGTCATACGTGGATGAATGTGAAAAAATACCTCAATGAAACGCTGCCCGTACTTTTTAAATAATATTCAAGATAAATATATAATCTCATAAAAAAATGAAAAATATACTCGCAAAAATTGCCTTTTTCGCCACCATTTCAAGTGGTATTTGTTTCGCACAGCAACCCGCTGTTATTGAAGACTTTAAACCTTCTTCACTCAATCAGCCTCAGCAAGAATATCCCATGGTGAATTCGCAAGGTTTTGCACGATTCAAAATTGTTGCTCCTGCAGCCGACAGCGTTAGAGTAAGTTTAGGGCTTGGTGGAAAAGGTGGCACAAAACTCGCCAAAGGCAACGACGGAACTTGGGTGGGAACTACCGAAGGTGCGATGGACGAAGGTTTTCATTATTATAACGTAAATATTGACGGTGGAAAATTTAATGACCCTGGAACATTAAATTATTATGGCTCAACCCGTTGGGAAAGCGGCATTGAAATACCCGCTCATGACCAAGAATTTTACGCCATAAAAAACGTTCCTCACGGTAATGTGCAGCAGGTTCTTTTCCCATCACCAAGCACGAATACTTCACGCAGAGCCTTTGTTTATACGCCACCGAGTTATGATAAAAATACCAAAGAAAAATATGGAGTGCTGTATCTGCAGCACGGTTGGGGCGAAGACGAAACCGCCTGGATGAATCAGGGTCACGCTAATTTGATCATGGATAATTTGATTGCAGAAGGAAAAATCAAACCATTTATCATTGTGAATACTTACGGCATGACCAATGATGTGAAATGGGGTAAAATGAAGGACTTTAAAATTGAGCCTTTCCAAACCGTTTTGGTGGACGAACTCATTCCTTATGTAGATGCTAATTTCAGAACAATTGCCAAGCAATCACACAGAGCAATGGCGGGTTTGAGTATGGGCGGTATGGAAACAAAAACCATCACGGTAAATAAACCAGATACTTTTGCCTATTATGGCTTACTAAGTGGTGGCATTTACGCCCCAGAAGATATCAAGGACAAATCAAAAGTTAAACTAATTTTTTTGAGTGCTGGTAGTAAAGAAAAACCCGAGAGAATATTAGACGCTACTTCTAAATTGAAAGAAGCTGGATTTAATGCAGTGTCTTACGTTTCTGACAAAACTGGTCACGAGTTTCTTACTTGGAGACGTAGTTTACTGGAACTTGCCCCAATGCTTTTTAAATAATTATTTGAAGTCTTTTTTATCCCAAAATGTGAAAAAAATTATCTCAATACTTGCAATTCTATTGCTTTGCGGAAACATGACTTTTGCACAGAAAATGGAAAAAGAAATGCCCAAAGGCTATGAAAACGAAAAAATAGGCATAGCCAAAGGTAAGATTGATACTGTGCTTTATGACTCCAAAACGGTTGGAAATAAACGTAAAACATTGGTTTACACTCCACCAGGTTTCGACAATAAGAAAAAGTATCCCGTATTTTATCTACTTCACGGCATCGGTGGCGACCATTTAGAGTGGTTTAAAGGAGCAAATCCACAAAATATTTTGGATAACCTTTATGCCGAAGGCAAAATTCAGCCCATGATTGTGGTAATGCCAAACGGCCGTGCCATGAAAGATGACCGTTCGATAGGAAATATTATGGCTCCTGACAAAGTGAAGGCTTTTGCTACTTTTGAAAAGGATTTATTGGATGACCTAATTCCATTTATCGAAAAAAAATATCCTACGCTCACCGATAAAGACAATCGTGCCATTGCTGGTCTTTCGATGGGTGGCGGTCAGTCGCTTAATTTTGGTTTGGGAAATTTGGATAAATTTTCTTGGGTGGGAGGGTTTTCTTCCGCCCCAAATACCAAAACTCCACAGGAATTAGTACCCAATATTGAGGCAGCCAAGCAAAAATTAAAACTATTGTTTATCTCTTGTGGTGATGCTGATGGACTTATTGGTTTTAGCAAACGTACCCACGATTATTTGTACCAAAACGACGTTCCGCACATTTATTATGTAGAGGCTGGTGGACATGATTTTAAAGTTTGGAAAAACGGTTTGTATATGTTCTCGCAGTTTTTATTCAAACCAGTTGATAATACTTCTTTGGAGCAATTTACTGTTCTGGGAACGCCTGCCGTTACAAATATTCGAAATGGAAAATACCCTCAAATTTTGCCCGATAACCGAGTTATTTTCAAGGCTAAAGCCCCTGATGCTCAAAAAGTTCAGGTGGATTTGGGTAAAAAATACGATATGGTAAAAGACACCAGCGGTTTTTGGAATGTAACGACTGATGTTATTAGCCGAGGTTTTCATTATTACTCATTAATCGTTGATGGTGTGGCTTTGGCAGACCCAGCCAGTGAAACTTTCTATGGCATGAGTCGTCAAGCAAGCGGTATCGAAATTCCTTACAAAGAAGGTGGTTTTTATGCTTTGAAAGATCTGCCTCACGGAGATATTCGTATCAAAAAATATTTCTCAAAAGCAAGTAATTCATGGCGAGAAATGTATTTGTACACGCCAGCAGGTTATGATAAATCAACGGAAAAATATCCAGTGTTATATCTTCTGCACGGCGGTGGCGAAGACCAACGTGGCTGGGCTACCCAAGGGAAAACAGATTTGATTTTGGATAATCTTATCGTCGAACAAAAAGCCAAACCTATGATTATTGCTATGCTTGATGGCAATTTTTATGGCAACGGTGGCGGAGTGGCAGGCTTTGGCGAACCACAACTTAAAGCCTTTGAAAACGAACTCAAAAATGGAGCAATTCCATTTGTGGAGAGCAATTATAGAGTAGAAACTGATGCTAAAAACAGGGCCTTGGCAGGTCTTTCGATGGGTGGTTTGCAAACGCTTTATGCAGGCATGAAAAATACCAATATGTTTGCTTATTTGGGCGTATTTAGTTCGGGATGGTGGGCAAATAACACAACATTATCTGGTCCGCAGTATGAATTTATGGCAAAAAATAATACGACCATCAACGAAAACCTAAAAGAATTATGGATTTCGCAAGGCGGAAAAGAGGACATTGCTCACGCCAATTGCCAAATCATGATGAAAAAGTTTGATGATATAGGCATCAAATACAAATACAGCGAATATGCTGGTGGGCATTCATGGCCCGTTTGGCGACATGATTTACATATGTTTTCACAATTATTGTTTAAATAAAATAGAATTAGGGCATTGGAGTGCATCAAAAAGTGTGGGGCAATCTAAATCATGTCTTACATTAAGTAATCAGAACCATTCTGCATATACCAGTCAATGAGATTCTACGTAATAGACCTGCTATAGTGGCAATAAATGAGCCATATTGCCTTCGTTAATGGCATATTAAATAGTCATCCAAAATAAATTTGGATGACTATTCTTAAATTTTACATTTTCACCATTTTCCCATCTGCCTCAAAAAGCAAATCTTTTCCACCCACTTCGGCTTCGTAAAAAGTTTTACCGCCTTTCTTGATAATCGCCGCTTCTTTTACTTTTTTACCTTTCAAAGCCGTCTGAACTGGCATGGGTAATTCTGAAAATTTAATGTCGGTTTCTACTTCTTTTTCCATGCCTTTTCCATCAAAAACTGCTGACATATCTTTACCATCCATTTTAAAAGAAGCCTCATAATCAGCCCCTTCTTTATCCCATTTTGCTCCTTTTACGTTTGCATACTGTTTCGCAAAGTTCTCTTTTACTGCCGAGGGTACTTTATCGGCGGTCATTTTTTGAGCATTTACTTCAATTGTTGCCAAGGCAAAAATTGCCAAAATCAATAATTTTTTCATGGTATTGTTAATTAAATTGTTAAACATTGACCAAAGCTAATCCCTGATTTTGAAGGGAAATTGTAGTTCAAAAAACTATTTGCCAAACTCCATTACCATAAAAGTATTTGGGACAATTTTGGCTCGTGGACGTGGGTTATCGGTCGTAACGGGTGGTGTTTCACCGTACTGTGCCGATATGGTAAAAATATGGTGCGTTTTTTCATCGTAAGTTATCGTTCTCGCTCCAACTGCAGATTTTATGGTTTCTGTTACAGAAAATTTATTCGGTGAATCTTCGTGAACCGCCGTGATTGTACCTTCGCCATTTGAGGAGAAAGCCGTTTTTGAAGCTGGGTCATAGGCTACGCCATCGCAACGTCCACCAATACCGATTTCAGCGATTACTTTTCCATCTTTTGCATCCAAAATTATCATTTTTTTATTGCCACAAACGGTAAATAATCTTTCCGTTTTCAAATCAATTGCCAAACCCGTTGGTTCTTCACCGGCTCCTATTTTATAGTGTTTTTTAATAGCTAAACTCTTGGCATCAAAGGTTATAATTTCGTTCAAATCCTCCAAGTTTACGAAGATAGTTCCCTTGCCATCCGTAACCCCAGCTTCAGCAGCTTCACCACCTAATTTTATGGTTTCAATTGCTTTCAAGGTACTCGCATCAATGGCCGTTACACTGCCGCCTTTGTGGTTGAAAACGAACACTCGATTCGAGAATTTGTCGTACAAAAGTGCGTCAGGATTCTCTCCTGTGGGTATTTCCGAAAGTTTGGCTAAGGTTTTAAGGTCAAAGACAATCACTGAATTGGTCCGCCCAGAGGTGATAAAGCCTTTTCCAACGGCTGGGACAGCCTCTATACCGTGAACCCCTTTTGTATCAGGAATAATACCAATTTTTTCGTGAGTATCAACATTCAAAACCTCTACTTGGTTGCCATGAGAAAGATACAAACGGCGGTCTTCCGCACTAACCGAAAGATAATCCCAACCACCTTCACCCCCGATAACGGTTGATTTTATTAGGGTTGTTTGAGCAAATAAAATGCTTGAAAATGAGGCAATTATGCCTAAAATAAAGATGAATTTTTTCATTGTGTTGTATGTTATAAAAAGTGAAAATAGAAATATTTGCTAAAAAATAAAGACCAATTACCACCGATAATTCCACACCTCATTTTAGAGAATTAATTTTTATTTACCTTCCGATAAAATAATCTCAATAAACTTGGTAATACAATTAATAATAATGGTAAAGCCACTAAAAATCCTCCAATCACCGCAATGGCGAGTGGTTGATGCAATTGGGCTCCGGTGCCAATGCCCAACGCAATGGGCAAAAGCGCAATAATGGCTCCCAAAGCGGTCATCAATTTTGGGCGTAATCGGGTGGAAATCGCATAAATAATGGCATCGTGCGGACTGAGTTCATTGTGCAAGGATTCTTTGAATTGCAAGAAGGTAAAAATGGCATTTTCACCAATAATACCCACAATCATAATCAAGCCGGTGTAGCTACCAACATTCAAGGCAGTATGGGTAAAAAACAAGGCCATATAACTTCCCGAAATGCCCAAAACGGATACGACGAGGATGATAAAGGCAATTTTTAGCTCCTTAAATAAAAACAAAATCACGCCAAAAACTAATAAACTGGAGGTTATCAGAATCAATAATAACTCTTGAAAACTCTTTTGCTGGCTGGCATAAGCTCCTCCATATTGGATATGATAGCCATTTGGTAAACTCACATTGGAGGCAATTTTTTGTTGAATTTCTTTCATGGTACTTCCCAAATCTCGATTATCCAAACGAGCCGTCACTACGCCCATCGCTTGTAAATCTTGACGTTCAATTTCAGCATCGCCTTCACTCAGCGATACATCGGCGAGGGCAGTAATGGGTTGTAACTTACCATTTGGCAGAAATATTTTCGTATTGCCAATATCACTCACTGAATGATTCCGACTGTCGGGATATAACATTCTGACGCTCGTAATCCGTTCTTTTTCCAACACACTACCTACAATTGTTCCTTGCAAACCCAATTGAAGTTGATTTTGGAGATTCATGGGCGTAATCCCAAACTGTGCCAATTTCACATATTCTGGTTTAACGTTAATGGAAGGACCCGCAATGACGATGCCATCGAAGACATCGGCAACGCCCGAAACGCTTTCTAACTCCTTCGCAATTTTGCGAGAAAGTTCATGTAATTTTTGCTTATCATCCCCAAAAATTTTTATTTCAATGGGCTGTACAGAGGACATTAAATCGCCTAACATATCGCCAATGACTTGCCCAAAATCTATTCTAAGGGCGGGTTGAGAGGCTTCTACTTTCGTTCTAATTTCACTAATTACTTCATCTGTGCTACGATTTCTGGATTTTTTTAACTGAATCAAATAATCGCCTCGATTGGGTTCGGTAATGAAAAAACCCATCTGCGTACCCGTTCTGCGGGAATAGGTTTCCACTTCAGGAACTTTAACGATAATTTTCTCGACTTCTCGTAAAATTCTGTCCGTTTCTTCCAAGGATGTACCAGGCGGTGAGCTATAATCCAAGACCACACTTCCTTCATCCATTTCAGGTAAAAATCCTGTTTCTAATTTTGGAAAAATGATATAAACCGACACCATTAAACTAATTATAAATAAAATACTCAAAATGGGTTTGGTAATAAAAAAACCTACCCAACGCTGCGGCTTTACTTCGTGAATGATTTCTTTTTTCTTGGAAATGCTATCCCCCGACAGCAACAAATAAACCACTGGCAAGCCCAACCATGTAACGAAAAACGAGCAAATCAGCGTAATAATCATGGTATCGGTCATCACTTTGAAATAGGCTCCTGCCACACCTGTCATCAACACGAAGGGTAGAAAAATCACAATGGTACTGATGGACGACCCCAACATGGCGGGAAAAAGATATTGAATTGACCTTGGCAAAAGAGAAGCAGTTGGTTCGTCAGGGTGTTCTTCGTGGCTTCGGTGAATCTGTTCGACCACCACAATCGCATCATCAATAATCAACCCGATGGCGGCGGCAATTGCCCCCAAAGTCATAATATTGAAGGTATAACCAATCACTTTTAAGCAAATTAAGGTCATACAAAGCGTAATGGGTATGGTTATCAAAATGGTTAAACTCGCTTTGAGAGAACGTAAGAAAATAATGGCTACTACAATCGCCAATGCCAAACCAATCCACAAACTATCACTCACACTTTTCACGGATTCATTCACAAAATCGGCTTGCAAATAATACGGTTTTATCTGAACATTCTTAGGTAGCATTTTTCGTAATTCATTGACTTTCAAAGTCATTTCCTCCGAAAGTGATACCAAATTAGCGTTGGGTTGTTTGATAACGGCAATCAAAATGCCATCTTTGCCGTTGGCGTTTACCTTAATGTATTCCACGGCTTCGTTCACTTGCACATTTGCAATATCTTTCAAAACCACGATTCTTTTGCCATTATTACTCACCACAATATTCTCAATTTCAGTTTTCGTTTGGGCTTGGGCATCGGTTACGGTCAAATACAAAAGACGATAATCGGACAAATATCCGTTGGATTTGAGCATATTGGTCTGGCTCAAAGCTAAACTAACAATATCGGGCGTAATACCGAGTGTACTCATTTTTTGGGTTTGCAATTCCACCCAAAACTCCTTATTTTTCCCGCCAATAACCCGAATTTCTGACACCCCAGACACCTGCGAAAGAAATGGTTTTATCGTATAAGTGGCTAATTGTTTAAGTTCGATGGGCGATAAGTCGTGGCTTTCGAGGGTATAACCACTCACGGGAAGAATCGACGGATTCATCTTTTCAACCGTAATGGAAATATCAGGGGGGAGTACATTCCTAATTTGAGCAATTTTTGATTCTATCCGTTGCTGACTAAAATCTATGTTCGCATCCCAATCCATAAAAGCTGAGATTTCGCAGCTTCCCCGACTGGTTATACTTTTAATCATCTGCAAGTCAGGCACTTGCTTAATGGCATTTTCTAAGGGACGGGTTACCGTTACCATCATTTTATTGATGGGTTGCAGGCCAGCATCGGCAATTATTTTTATTTTTGGGAAAGTAATTTCTGGAAAAAGCGAAGTCTGCAATTTACTGTAAGCAAAAAAACCGCCCATAATGATGATTGCCATCATCACGGCAATTGGACTCTTGTAGGTCGAAAAGGGATTTTTCATATCAGTTTGCTTTCTCAATTTTCACGCTTGCCGTATCTGGCAAACCATAATTTCCTGATACCAAGATTTTATCGCTTCGTTGAAATTTTGGCGATAAAATCTCTACTCTTTCACCCAATTCTATGCCTTTCTGAATCGGAATTTTCACGGCGGTTGAAGCATTAATCATTTTCATTACCCAAAAATTCGACTGCGTTTCATCGGTTAGAATGGCTTTTTTAGGTAAGGATATGGCATTCATCTTCGTCTTTTTTACAATCCGTACTTTCGCAATCAAATTTTCTGGGATTTGGTGTTTCGAAATTACTTTAATCACTACACTTTCGGTTTGCGAAATGGCATCAACGGTTGGCATCATTTGGACGATTGTTCCTGCTAAAACTTCACCATCGGGCATCGTTAATTTCACTGATTTTTGATTCAAAATATAAGGTCGTAACTCGTAAGGCAAGTCCAATAAAAACACAAAACTATTGATTTCACTGATGGCCGCCAACTGTTCGCCATCCTGCACATAATCACCATTTTGATGATTCAATTGGGTGACGTAGCCACTTTGGGTTGCGGAGATTTTGGTGATTCCAGAAAATTTAAAAGTTGAATCTAAGCCATTCAAAATATTGCCTAAACCTTGGGTTTCCTTTGTTTTGATACTAAAAAGCACTTTATTGACCGCCACAAACTCGCCCAATTTTGTGGAAACACTTTGCAAATAACCGTTGGAAGTGGCTTTTACAAAACTTTTTTGTAAAAATGCCGAAGTGGCATTCAGTTCCAAATAATCTTGCATTTCACCTTCATTTACAGTCGTAATGGTTACGGGGGTACGGGAATCTACTGGGGTTTCTTCTACTGCTTTTTCAGTTTTATGACAAGCTGAAATACTTATAAAAACCAGTATAAAAAGCAAATATTTTTTTAGAGTTTGGCTCATTTATTCCAATAATTTAACTGATTTTTGATTTGTAAACGGTTTATTTCGTTCAACGTAATTTGATTTTTAGCATTTAAAAAATTGGTCGTTGCCAATAAATAATCCACAATTCTGACATCGCCCGTGGTGATTAAACGGCTATTTGCCTCAATTAATCGTTGTGAATATTTTGACTTGTCGAGCATTTCTATACTCAAATCTTCGTATAATTTCAATTGTTGAAACAGTTGGGAAGTTTGTTGCGTATATTGTTTTAGAAAGAAATTTCGATAATTCTGACGGTTCAGTTCTGCAATTTTGTTCCTGCTATGTTGTAAATTTTTTTGTCTGCCATCATATAAAAGTATGGTGGCATTAAAGCCAAAACTTGCCCCAAAATTATAGTATGGTTGCATCGAAAGTGAGGAAACAAATCCACCATCAGCAAAAACATTTCCCCTGATTTTATAGGCAAAATCAATTTGACGGTCACTATTTCTGATTTTTAAACTATCAAAAACGTAAGGACGGTAAAAAACAGAGGTTCTAACTTCGGGCAGTTGTGGAAAGGCAATATCGGGGGTGGGAATTTCAGTAATTTGAGTTTGCTGATTGTTTTCGGGAGCAATTCCGCAGAGATAATTTAACGTGCCAAAATCATTCAAAAACTGAATTTTCAAGCGTTTTAATTGCAATTCTTGTTGCTGAAGCGTTACTAAAAAAGTCAAGTATTCCGTTTGCTTATAGACGTTAGTTTGCGTAAGTTTTTTTAGAATTACTTCTTCATTTTTAAACAATTCTAATACTTCTTGATTGAATTTTATTTGTAAATAATCACCATAGGTAGTAACGTATTGGGTGGTAATAGTTCGACTCAAATCTTGCTGTGATATTTTTGTATTGGCTTGAATACCAGAAGATTGCAAGAAAATAGTTTCGAGTTGATTTGCCAAATTTCGCCTCGAAATCAAGGGTTTATTAACAAAAAGCTGAGCTGTATAATTACCCCCGTTAGAGATGGCATTATCGTAGCCAAATGAACCCAAAGCGGGATAATAATTATTGTTGGTAGCAGCAGTAATTTGTGGTTTGAAGCTGGCTAATAAACGCAAACTATCCAATTGATTTGACAGCACCTGATTTTTATAATCTTTCAAAAGCGGACTGTTGCTTTGAGCTTCGGACAGGTAAAAATCTAAACCTTCTTGGGCAAAAGATTGATTAAATAATAAAGTCGTAAGAAGACAAGAAAGCAAGAATTTTTGCATCAATATGATTTGTTTGGTCAAAGAAACGAATACATTTTGAAGGAAAGTTGAAGTTATAATCTTTCGCAGATTGTCTTAATAAGTGTAGGTCAAATGATTTTTGAAGTACTTAATATTTTATGTCCAGTCCTGAAAAACAATATAGGATATTTAAAGATGGCTCAACCCTTAAATTAGGCTGATGGATTGAAATGTGTATTTATGTACTAAAAAGCAAAGGTATGCAAATTCAATTACATGGAGATTTTAGATGTTGGCATACGTTACGACATACTCCGCAGTATTCGTTGGGACTCTGGCGTAAAATGTACTAATTGCCAAAGTGAAACCGTTGTAAAAAATGGTAAAGATTCAACGAATATTCATCTACAACGTTAACATTGTTATCGCTGTAAGCGCTATTTTGATGATTTAAGCGATACTATCGGGCTGCGTTCCGCTTTTAGTGGTAGCCACCAACCTTTACATCATTGGATAACCGTTTTGTATTTAATGAACTTGAATGCTTCTACCCTTCAGATAACCCAAGAATTAGAAGTGTCAGAAGATACAGCTCGTCATCTGTGTAGTGCGATACGTGAGGGTATCGTAAAAAAATCTGATATTATCCTTGACGGAGATGTTGAATCTGACTAATGTTATGTCATTGCTGGACACAAAGGACAACCCGAAAAGGTTAAAAAAGTGGGCAGAATGCCTCGTAGGAGGCGTTAAATGGTAAGCGTTGACGTGGAACAATTGAGGATGACAAATGCCCTGTCTTAGGTTTACTCCAGCGAGGGGGACTTATCAAACTGACGGTCGTACCCAATGTGTAACAAAAAACAATCAAGCCTATTATTGAAAAACGGTTACTAAATTCTCTACAATTTATACTGATGAGTATAACATTTATGCTAAACTCGAACAATGGGAATACGATCATAAAACCGTAAATCATTCTTTGGGTTAATATGCCAAAGATGAAGACGGGGATGGGATATATGAAGTTCACTGCAATACCCAAGAATGTTTTTGGTCTTTATTAAGACCTTAGCTGAGACCAAACAGGGGAGCCAGTCAAGAGAAATTGCCATTTTAGGTAAGGTATTTTGAGTTTTTACATCACCTCCGAAGGAGAGGCAAAAAGGCTTTGCAAGAAAATTTTGAGCTTCTTTCAAAGCCAGATTTAAGAAATTATCAACAATGTTTAATCATCAGCCCAATTTAAGGGTTGAGCCAACCTTAATAATCCCTTAGTGCCATCTTTCTTAGAAAAACAAACTGTCTCTCGATAAAGCCTTTTTAGATGCGTTCTGAAATCTATATTTCGTCATTCAATATGAGTAGTTTTAGCTTTGGTAATAATGCGTTTTTCTTTTGGGAAATGATTTTTGACAACGTTTCCCGATAAGATTTCCAATCATCAGTTCGATAAGAATCAATCGCTGTAGCGAACCGTCTGTAAATGGCTGATTTTTTCATCAAAGCTTTACAGGATGAATCATTGCGTTTTTCGATATGAAAAGCCAATATTTTACCAGATTCTGGGTAATAGGTATACCGTAGCCATCTTTTACCTTTTTTTCGATGTTTGAAAAACGTCCGCATTTCGTCGGGGATGCTCTATCGATTTAAACACGTTTAAAATGTCCTTCAACCAGAGGTTCTTCCGATGTTTTGAACCATAGACGTAATATGATTAGAATGCCAGCGATACTACCGCCTAATACTCGATGAATATCTCTGATGCCACTACCGTTGAAAGTCATACAACGTACTTGCCCTTTAATTCGAGGGTCCGCTCCTATATTGATATACAAATTGAATCTGTTTATGACAAGGGTGGCAAGAAAAGTTTTGCGTACCGTTGGCTTTTTTGCCATTTTTTTTGACATTTGTACCCTCACAATGAGGGCATTTCACTTGAAAGAGTATTTGAGACATACTAATTCAAGAAGATTTTGCCCTCTTTTGTTACTTAGGGCAATTTTAACACTGTTATTCCGGCATACATTTTAAATCAGTACTAAAAATAATTATACAAAAAATGAGCATTTTAAATAGTTTTAATTTACAAGGGAAAGTAGCACTTTTAACGGGTTGTAAAAGAGGAATTGGGAAAGCTATGGCCTTAGCGCTTGCAGAAGCGGGTGCAGATATTATTGGCGTTTCGGCTACCTTGGAATTAGAAAATAGTACCGTTGAAAATGAAGTAAAAGCATTAGGACGACAATTTTACGCTTATCAATGCGATTTCAAAAATCGTCCTGATTTATATAATTTTATTGAAAAAGTAAAGGCAGCGCATTCAATTGTTGATATTTTAGTAAATAACGCAGGAAATATTTTGCGTCAACCTGCGGCGGAACATTCAGATAAATATTGGGACGAAATCATTGAAATCAACCTGAATTCACAATTTATTTTAGCTCGTGAATTTGGTAAAGAAATGGTACGCCGTGGTAGAGGAAAAATCATTTTTACAGCTTCTTTATTAACCTTTCAAGGGGGAATTAATGTGCCAAGCTACGCCGCAAGTAAAGGTGCGATTGGCAGTTTGGTGAAAGCACTTGCCAACGAATGGGCGAGTAAAGGTGTGAATGTCAACGCAATTGCTCCTGGATATGTCAGTACTGACAATACGGAAGCACTTAGAAATGATCCAGACCGTAGCGCCTCGATTCTTTCAAGAATTCCAGCGGGAAGATGGGGAACGCCAGAAGACTTTAAAGGAATTACTTTGTTTTTAGCTTCTGATGCGGCCAATTACGTGAGTGGGACAATTGTAACCGTTGATGGTGGATGGATGGGCAGGTAATTTCATAAGCTCCGAAAACAGTATTTTTTTGCAGCCAAAACAAGATTTAAAATCATGGTTTGGCTGCACTTTATTTGTTAATTTAAATACGATCAATATAAGCTGTTTAAACTTTGGAGTGCATCAAAAAGTATGGGCAAAATATTTTTGATACAGTTAATCAGCAAAGTACACTATCTTAAATTGACTATTTTAAAGAAGACATGTAATTGCCCCACACTTTTTGATGCACTCAACCAAGTGCGTCAGCTATAATGTTTCCCCTTTGGCAACTTTTAAGGCAAACTGTGCCTTATTGTATTCATTAATCGCTTTAAAATAATCAATTCGGGCTTGAAGGAAAAACGCTTGTGCTTGAAATACTTCAAAGGGTTTTACAGTTCCTAATTTCTGCCGTTCAATGCTTTGATTTAATGCTTCGTCTGTCAATTCCAATCCTTCTTTTGCAAGCTGAATCTGTTCTTTCCCAATAATCAAAAGTTGATTTGCATTTGTAATTTCTTCATTGATTTGTGCGTTGAACTGGTCCGACTTTATCTCTTGAATTTTTATTTGACTGTTGTATTGTTTCAAGTCACCACCATACACCAAACGCCCAAGTGGAATATTCCAAGTTAAAGAAGCATTGAGCATTCCTGTGGGATACAATTGTTTAGTTTCGGGATATTGTGAAGGGAACATTGGACTTACTGCTCCGTTAATTCTTCCAAAGTATGACCCGTAAGTGCCAATGCTTAATGTTGGAATAAACAAACCCGTCGTTGTTATTTTTCTTTCTGTTTGTAAAGAAAGAATGGTATGATCAATGGACTTTATTTCTGGCCTGTTTTTATAGGTTATATCGCTAACCAATAAAAGTTCTTGCTGAAATTCCAAAGGCAACATTACATTATCAATGCTTATCAATCTTACTTTGCTGTCAAGATTGAGTAATCGAACTAACTCAGCAGATTTTTGATTATATTCCGATTGTGCATTCAGCATTTCAATTTTTAAATGACTTTGATTGCTTTTCGACAACAATAATTCCGATTGATAACGCAAGCCTGCTTCAACTTGAATGGCAATTTGCTGTGTGATGGTATCGGATTGTGCTACCAAATTTTTGAAAGCAATTAATTTCATTTGTGCCGTTTGCAAATTATAATACGATTTTATGGTTTCCAATAGCGTATTGTTTCTTTTGGCTTGTGTTTCGTAAAAAGATGCCTGAACTTTTAATTTGGCAGATTTGGTTTTATAAATTCCTTCCGCAAAATTCCAATTAGCATTTAATCCTAATCCTGCCCAAAGGGTTTGTCTGTTTACATCTAAAAAGAATCGTCCGTCTGCATTCATTGCAGCTCCCCAAAGTTGGTGCGTTTGTAAACCTGCATAAACATTAGGTAACCACCATTCTTTTGCTTTTAACAAATTGGCTGCTGCCAATTCTTGTTTTTCCTGAAACTCTTTAATGGTTAAATTATTTGCACCGCCTATTTCCAAAACCGTTTGTAAGTTGATTGGCAAAGTCTCTTGTGCATTTGCGGTAGATGTTGCTATCCTTAATAATGCAGCAACAAAATATTTTATTTTATTTTTCATTTTCGTTACTTTTATTTAGTGGTTAATTCTTTAGTTTGGACAGTTGCTCCATCCGAGCAAAATTCTTTTCCTTGAACTACGATTTTATCGGTGGGCTTGATTTCTCCGCTTAATAGTTCGGTGAATTTTTCATCTCGTATTCCTGTTTTTACTTCTACTTTACGAATCATTCCATTTTCTACAACATAAATAAAAGATTGTCCCTTTATATTTCCGATTGCTTCATTCGGAACAGATAAAGCATCTTGGTGTCCGCTTCTTTGTATTTCAACCTTCGCATACATTCCCGAACGAATTTTTAAGTCGGAATTGGGTAAATCAATTTCTGCTTTCATTGTTTTGGAATTTTCGTCTAAACCAAAGGCAATACGTGCAACTGTTGCTGAAAATTTCAAATCAGGCATTTCGGGAAACGTAATTTCTACTTTTGTGCCTTTATTTATCAGTGTTGCATCTGTTTCGGAAATTTCAATGGTTAAACGAATGGGCTGCACATCTTGAATTTCAAACAAAGGCATTCCGTTCGAGTTATTTAATCCGCTCTGTATTACTGCTCCTTTGTCCAAAAAGCGATTGACTATCACACCTGCAAAAGGTGCTTTTACATTCAGGTATCCTAATTGTATGTTTACTACCTGTAATTGTGCAATGAAACTTTGGTATTCGGCTTCTGTTCTGTCAGTTTCATAGGTAAGTAATGCTTTCAGCGTTTCATAATCAGCTTTTGCATTTTCTACATCGGTTACTGTCGTAAGTTGTGGTGTTTTTTCGTAAATACTTTTCAGCCTTTCGTAAATAGATTTTTTGCCCGTTAAATTTGCTCCAGTAGGCGTACTTAATGGATTGTTAGCATAACGGTTGTGTAAAATTCTCTTCTCCTTTAACAACGCCTCCAGCTTAGCCTTTTGGCTGTACAATTCAGGGTTTTGTAGTACGGCAAGTGTTTGTTCTGCTTTTACAAAATCGCCTATGTCAGCTTTGATTTGTTGCAAAAAGCCGTTAGTCATTGCAAATAATTTTACTTGCTGATTGGGTTTTGCTGTTCCTGAAATTTGCAGTGAGGCGTTAAACTGATGCAATTTGGGATTTGAAACTGTTACAACAGGAATATTTCTGTTTTGAATTGTGGTTTGTTTTTCTTCTTCATTATTTCCGCAAGAAGAGAGCAACAGAATTGCAAGCGGAATTATTATGATTGATTTTATCGATTTCATTTTGATTTGCGTTTTTTTGTTGAATAGATAAAATAAAATTGGCACTACGAACAGCGATAAAAATGTGGCTGCTATCACTCCACCAATAATTGCCCTTGCCAACGGAACATTTGCTTCTCCACCGGTTTCGTAACCCAATGCCATTGGGAACAAAGCCATGACGGCAACAATTGCGGTCATTAAAATGGGGCGGAAACGATTAGCGACACCTGCTTTAATGGCTTCTTCTAATGATTTACCTTCCTTGAAAAGATTATTCATTTTGTCCACCAATAAATTACTGTACGCAACCGTAATTCCCACCATCATTATTATACCCATCATTGACTGAATGTTTAGATAAGTGTTGGTGGCAAGTAACATTCCTGTAACCCCAATTAAACCAAGCGGAATTACCGTGATGATAATTAACGGTAGCTTGAATGAACGTAATAGCGGAACGATAACGAGATATACTAAAAGAATTGCCAGACCTAAACCTAAACCAAGATTGCTGAAACCTTCGTTCATACTCTGTATTTCACCCCTGATTTCAATTTTATAGCCTTCGGGTAAATTTTTACGAAGTATTTCTAATTTCTCTTCAATTTCTGCAGCTGCCGAACCAATGTCTCTGCCTTCTACATTGGAAAATACATCTGTAACACGTTGCAAATTCAAGTGATTGATTTCTATTGGTGCAGAAGTCAAAGAAGTTTTTGCAATATTTTTCAGCTGCGTTACTTGTCCGTTAGTTCCTTTGAGTGAAATATTTTCCACCGATTGTGGATTATCCAATTCTACTTCGGGATAGGTAACACCAACGAAGTAATGGTTGCCATTTTTTTCATCAATCCAAAAAGATGGTTTGAAATTAACCGATGAGTTTAGAGCCGAAACGGTATTTTTTACAATGTCGTCAGCATTTATGCCAACTTGTGCCGATTTGGTTCTGTCAATTTCTACCTTAATTTCGGGATGGTCGTAACGCTGATGAATACGCACATCTTCTGTTCCTTCTATATTTTGAATAATGCCTCTAACTTTCACAGCAATTTCGTGAGCCTTGTGCAAATCGTTTCCAATAATCTGAACATCAATAGGAGAGGGCAATCCAAAATTTAACGCACTGGTAACAATCCCACCTGTGTTGAAAATGAATTGAACACCTGGAAATTTCTCTTTTAATTTCGGTCGTAAACTTTGAACATAACCCGAAGTTTTAGTTTGATGCCCTTCTTTTAATTGAACATTAATGGTAGCATCCTGTGTGCCTGAATTGGTGGTGTAAGCTGCTGGCCAATCATTCAAAACACCCATATTTGAAACTATCAAATTTACATCATTACCAATTTCAGATTTCAAGAAATGTTCTATTTGAGTAACTGTTTTTTCAGATTTTTCAATTCGTGTTCCGCTTTCCATTCGCACATCCATTGAAATTTGACCAACATCCATTTGTGGAAATAATTCTCTGCCAATTCGCTGAAAACCGAACATCGAAACCACAAACAACAAGGCAACGCTTCCCAAAACCAACCAACGAAATTTCAAGGCTTTGTCAACTATTCGTACATAAAGATTGGTTAAGTTACTGATACCTCTATCAAACATTCCTAAAAAGCCTTTAGGTTTATTTTCCGCATTGTGTCCTTTGAAAAATGCGGCTGCCATTATCGGAACAAGCGTCATCGAGATAAATCGTGAACCAATCATCGCTAACGAAACCATAATTGCCAAAGGAGCAAAAAGAAATTTTGAAATACCTGTAAGAAAAACAATTGGAAAGAAAACGATAATGATGGTAAGCGTTGTTACCAAAACTGGTAATGCGACTTCCTTTGCTCCATCATAAGCGGCTTTTTCAGATGATTTTCCCATCTTCAAATGTTTATCAATGTTTTCCAACACAACAATACTATCGTCCACTAACAAACCGATTGCCAAAGCAATTCCACCCAATGTCATACTGTTGATGGTGTCACCTGTAAAATACAAACCGATAAAGGCAAACATTATCGAAAGCGGAATACTCAAAGCCACAATGAACGTGGAACGGAAATCTCCGAGAAATAAAAATAGCGCTACCGAAACTAATATCAGACCAATTATACCTTCTTTAATCAAACCGTCTATGCTATTTCGTACATAAGTAGATTGGTCGAGAATGACATCAAGGTTTACCGATTTTGGCAATCGTTTTTTTAGGTCGGCTAATTTTTCTTTTACAGCTTCTACTGATGCGATGGTGTTCGCTCCTGTTCGTTTGTAGATAGGAATATAAACTTGTCGCTTGCCGTTTATGTGAACCACATTGGTTTGAATGGCACTTGCATCTTTGGCGTAACCAATATCTTTCAAGAAAATTGGAGACCCATCAGTACTCATTTTTATTACAATGTTGTTAAAATCGTCCACCTTGGGTAGCATTCCGTTGGCGTTTACGCTATAATTCATATCGCCAATGTTTACATCGCCTGTCGGTATCATCACATTGTTTTTCTGCACGGCATCAACTATATCTGTTTGCGAAAGATTGTAAGCCTGTAATTTATCAGGATATACATACATAAAGATTCTCCGCAACTTTCCTCCATAAACCGCAGGGGCGATAACACCTTTTACAGAGCCTAATAAATTTCGTAACTCGAAATAGGCGATATCGTACAAATCTTTTTCGGTTAAGGTGTCGCTACTTACCGCAAGCAAGGCTAAAGGCGTTGATGCTGTTGGGTCATAAGGCATAACCATTGGGGGAACTGTGCCTGGGGGTAAGTAATACAAATCGGACATTGCCAATGAAGTAACTTGTGAAAGTGCTGCGTTTGGGTCGGTATCTTCCGTAAAAAAATCTTTTACAATACTTACCCCAATCATACTCTTACTTTCTTGGCTTGCTATTCCGTTTGCCTGTCCAGTCCACCGCTCTAAACGGCTGGTAATGTCTTTTTCCATCACTTCGGCAGGCATGCCGGGATAAAGTGTCAACACTTGCACGGCAGAGGTGTTGTAATTTGGTAGAATATCTACCGGTAGTCGTTCAATCACGACTATACTGATAACGGCTATCAATAATGATAGCACGATAATCAGGTATTTATTTTTGAATGCTAATTCTAACATATTTCTCCTTTTTAATTTTTATGAATATCCAAGTCAAGATAATACGATTGCTTTATAGCAATTGTCTCTTAACAGAATTGAAAATAGGTATAAACACCAAAGCCCGTTATCAAAGCAGGGGCGTGGTGAACTATACCAATCCGAGAAAGAAAGGTTTAAACCAAAGGAGGTCCACGAAGTGGGTTATCAGAAATTAAAGTTGCCGAACGGCAATGAGGGTCTGGCGAAAAGAAGAAAGGCTGTTTTTCAATGTTGCAATTGATAAAGCCAATCAAAATTGCAAACACCACGAAAGTATGGAAAGTTGGCACAACATTTTCAACCTGTGTGGGTTGAAAACCATCAATTAATGGTGAAATATGTCCACATTCCATAGGTGGCAAAATATGTTGCCCTTTTTGTTGTGACGCAATTCTATGAAGTTCGCAAGGGCTTGGTCCATTGTGATGATGGTGTTCGTGTCCAAATGGATGAGCAGGACAAATCACTTGCCACGGGAACAAAATTATTCCAATAATAAATAACAGCAATATGGATTTGATTTGTTGCATTCGTGGTAAAGATAGTCAGAAAATCGGTGCGTGGGAGATTTGCACTTTGGTTTGGAGTGCATCAATACCAATTCAAGGGAAAACGCTTTATTTCATAGTGTAACACTTGTAACAGCTTTTCCTTTGTTTCTAAATTCAATTAGTCCTACTTAATTTTTCATTATTATGCCCTTTAGTTTGTGTTGATCAATCAATACAAGTGAATTCAAAACAGCTTTCAACGGGGCTATGCTATTTCTACCTCTTTATCCCCTAAATCGGTATTTATTTGTTGTTTTTCTGATTTGTGTATTTCGTTAATGTATTGGTCTTTTAAGTAGTCGTAAAATGAGTGGCGGCTTACAACTGTTGCTATTAGGTTGGAAAATAACGCAGTAAGCAGGATGTAAAAAATGACATTGTGACTATTAGTCATTTCCAAAACGAGAATTGAAGAGGTGAATGGGCTTCGTGTAATGCTTGTTAAAAAACCAGTCATACCACATAGAATCATAAGGTTCGTTTCAGAATTTGACAAATGAAATAATTCGGCAAAAACGGCACCGATACTTGCTCCTGCACTTAGTGAAGGTGCGAAAATTCCGCCCGATGCTCCTGTGGAAAATGAAACGATTGAACCGATAACTCTTAAAATAGGTACATACCATTCCAAATGCTTTTGATTGGTAAACAAGGTAGAAATCATAATTTCTTTCCCCGAACCGAATGTTTTGCTATCAATTAAAATGGCTAACGCAGCAATTATTAGCCCACTAATTGCAACAAAAATCACTTTCTGATAATTTTTTTTTAACGCATTTTTCTTTTTGAAAATATATAAAATTACTATACCCATTCCACTGCCTGCAATTCCAGTTATGATTGCTAACGGAATTATGGCAACAATTACCCAAGTAGTAATACCGCCTAATTGAGGATAACCTAAATAGAAATATGGCCCCAAGAAAATTAATGCTGTTAGCCCTGCAATAATTACGCCTGTTAGAAGGGCTGATTTAAAAAAACTAAAATGGGTTTTCGTTAGTTCTTCAATGGCAAAAACGATTCCGCCCAAAGGTGTGTTAAATGCTGCCGCAAGTCCAGCTGCCGCACCTGTAACAATCATATTTCTTTTAGATATTTTGGGATACCAAGCCGGTAAAAGGTCATTTATTTTTTTAAAAATTGAAGCAGAAATTTGAATTGTAGGCCCTTCTCTGCCAATTACGCCACCGCCAAAAACCATAATTAAACTCGATAATATTTTTATAAAAACCACCCTTATACTGAGTAAAACATTTACCTTATAGTTATGTTTGGGGTTTGATAATTCAATCGCTGCGCTTACTTGCGGAATACCACTGCCTCTTGCAAAAGGTGCATATTTTGTAACAAGCCACCAAGCTAAAACAAAACAAGTTGGGGTAATCATGAAGAAAGTCCAATCTGCTTTTTCATAAATGAGATGAGTTCCTAACTCTGCCCAAGAAAACAATTTTGCATATAAGACTGCTACCGCTCCTGAAATAAAAGCCCCAATCCAAAAAGGTAGCGCATTTAGCAAGTTTTTTTTTAGTTTTTCATTGTCAAGTAAGTCAAAATTTGATTTTAGCGTTTTTCTAATCTCGTCTAATATATTCATTGTTTGTAAGAGTTGTTACTAACGAACAGAATTTTGCAGGGGGTGGAAATTAGCATTTTGTCTGAGTCTAATGATTGCAATATTGCTAAAGAATTATGAATTACATTGGGTGTAACTCCGTGGAAAATATGTCCATCTACTGACTAAATACATTCTCTATCATAGGATAGTTCTTCCACATGATCAATTAAATAAAAAAGGTGTACATTTTTCTGAAATTGAATGCCCACCTTTTTATTTAACTAATGCCCAGCAAGGGTCTCAACAGAATACTAAAAAAACCAAAAACTATCTCTTACACTAAATTCTACTGTTCCTAAATAATTATCAGAAGTATAAACTTTGGCATAATAAGTACCTGACTTTAACTTTTCTTTTAACGGGTATTCAAAACCAATTTTTTGTGGATTTTTTTGAAAATCAATGGTTTTAGTATCGTATACTGCCACTTTCATTTCTTGACCTTGTTCATCTTTTACCGAAACTTGTTTAGTCCAACCAGCGATAGGCTCATTTTTTTCGTTCGTAATATTAAGAAATACTGTATTATTTTTTGCCAGTACGGATTTCATAAATTCAGGTATTCTTAATGATACCTTTAAGATGTTGGCTTTTTTGGCCTTAGCAGTTACCTTATCGTTTGCTTTGATAACATCAACTCTAAAATTATCAGCGGTAGCTAAATATTTTATGTCACCCACATCCGATTTCAACGTTAAAATAACTTTTTCAAGTTCATTATTTTTATCTGTTAAAACTTTATTTGTATTGGTAAGTCTCGTGTTTTCATCTCCAAGTTGGTCAATTTGGGTAGATAATAATCTTTTCATGCCCTGCAATTCAAGTATTTGATTATTTAACAGAGCAACATTAGACTTTTGAGATTCCTCCAAAATTTGCAGTTTTTTATTAGCATTTTTTATAATAAGGTCTTTTCTATTTATTAATGAATTTTTATTATCTAACTTTGCTTCCAAGCCATCAACTGTTGTTTTTTCTAAAGTGAGTTGTTTAGCAAGCGTGAAAACTTCATTTTTTAGCTCATTCCTTACCACCGAGAGGGAGTCGATTGTTAGTGTCATGTGGTTTTTTGAAATATTCCAATCTTTACTCTTGTCAATATAAAACCACGTAAAAATTGATACTAATACAATGCCCAGTGCAGTTGTAATAGCTAAAAGCTTTTTATTTTCTCTATATCCGTAACTCATCGTCTTATTTGTTTAAGTTTAAATAATAATTTATACTTCAAATTTCTACTTTAGAAATTAGACAATTCTTAATAAGAAATTAGAAATTAATTAGAAATAAATTTTATGAAAATATTAGTCGTTGAAGATGAAATCAAAACCTTACAATCTATTCAACAGGGTTTGGAAGAGAGTGGATATGAAGTGGATATTGCTTATGATGGACTAATTGCCAAGCAGTTAGCACTACGAAATATTTATACCTGTATCATTACGGATGTCATTATTCCAGGAATCAACGGGCAAGTGCTTACCCGTGAACTCAGAGAGGCGGGGCTACAAACGCCAATTTTGATAATGTCGGCGTTGGGAGAATTAGATGATAAAGTGAATGGTTTTGATTCAGGAGCAGATCAGTATTTGGTAAAACCCTTTCAATTTACAGAATTATTGGCCAGAGTAAGATCATTAACTAAACGAGGCTCGAACGTATTGATGACAAGCCAGACACTCAAGTTTGCAGACCTTATGTTAAATTTAGATTCAAAAGAGGTTATCCGAGATAATACGCACATTGACCTTACAGCACTGGAGTATCGGCTTTTGGAATATCTCATGCGAAATCAAGGCAGAGTGCTTTCTAAGAATCAGATAGCTGAGAATGTCTGGGATGTCAATTTTGATAAAGGCACTAATTATATCGAAGTATATATAAATTACCTCCGTAGAAAAGTTGATAAAGATTTTGACAATAAACTGATACATACCGTTTTTGGGATGGGTTATGTTTTAAAGGAGAACTAAAATGACATTACAAAAAAAACAAACAATCAGATTTGTTTTAGTAGTTGGCTCTATTTTGGGAGTTGCTATGCTGACAATTTACTTTTTCACAACTTATTTTTTACATAAAAATTTTTACCGTAGGCTCAATAATAGGGCAGAAACGGTGGTATCGTGGTTATCTCAATCTATCGAAAAACATGAAGATATTGAAATTTTGAATCGCTACCTCAGTACCCGAAAAGACCATTTACCCTATGAGCAGATTTTGATTTACAACCTCCAAAATAAAATAATTTTTTCGTATAATAGTGGTGCTATCAAGTCCGTTGGAATGGATATTCTCAATAAAATAAGATT
This sequence comes from Arcicella sp., assembly GCF_964672035.1. Taxonomy (NCBI): domain Bacteria; kingdom Pseudomonadati; phylum Bacteroidota; class Cytophagia; order Cytophagales; family Flectobacillaceae; genus Arcicella; species Arcicella sp. The sequence continues at coordinate 61,839 of NZ_CBABQS010000010.1, read as the reverse complement.
AGATGGACAAGGTGAATTTGAAGTAAAGGGTTTTGCCGTCGAGGGAATGCTTTATAAAACAGATACTCAAAGATATATGGTTTTGGCTTTTGCCAAGAATGAGTATGGGGATGTTTTCTTGCTACAAATGCGATGGCTGATGCTTGGTATAACTTTCGTTTCATTAGTTTTGATTACAATTATTGGATGGTTTCATGCAAAAAAAGCACTTGAACCCATCAAAAAAATTGGAAATGAGCTGAATGAAATTTTTCCTCGAAACTTAAATAGAAGATTACCTTATCAAGAAAATGAAATAGAAATAAGCCGTTTTTCAAAGACAATTAATCATCTTTTAGACAGGGTAGGCGAGGGTATCCAGTTTCAGCAGATGTTTATTGCTAATGTTTCGCATGAGCTCAAAAACCCACTTACTCGTATTTCTTCTCAATTGGAAGTAAGCCTGCTTAATGAAAGAAGCTCTGAAAGTTATAAGAAAACGATTATGTCGGTCTTTGAAGATATTTCCGAACTAATAATACTTACTCAAAATTTGCTACAACTGTCTCGTTCAAATGCTGAAAACGACATTGCATTAGTAGAGAATATTAGGATTGATGATATTTTTTGGGAAGTTCAAAAAACTATCAACAAGAATTATCCAAATTATTTAATAGATATCCATTTTTCAGCTCTTCCCGAAGACCCCAAACATCTCTGTATCATAGGGAATCATTCATTATTAGGTAATGCTATTCTAAATTTAGTTGAAAACGCTTGTAAATTTTCTGCTGATAATCGTTGCTTTTTAAGCCTTTGGGCAAGTCCTCAACAAAAAATTATATCTGTGAAAAACTTTGGGAAAGTAATAGCATTTGAAGAGATTTCTAAAATATTCCAACCCTTTTACCGTTCAGCTAATACAGCTGATATCAAAGGTTATGGTATTGGGTTATCGTTGGTTGATAGGATTATAAAAATTCATAATGGGCATATTGAAGTGAATTCAAGTATTGAGAATGGAACAGAATTTAAAATTACTTTCAATGCTTGAAGGTTTGATTTTGCTAATTTTTCAACTTTAATTAACTGGAGTGCATCAAAAAGTGTGGGATAAAATATTTTTGATACAGTTGATTTTTAAAAACTCAGTAAAAGTAGGTCAAACCATGCTAATTAGTTGATTTACTTGTTCTTGTGTTAATTTTTGTGGTTTGATAAATTCTTGAAATAGAATAAAATTTGCCAATATTTTCAATCCTTCGAGATAGAAATGTTTGGTAACTATTCCTTTACTTTTGGCTCCTTGACAAATCGAAATGACTTGCGGGTCTTTGACTTTTTCATGTTGATTTTCATAAAAGTACTCTGCGACGAAAAAACAGAGGGTTATAATATTATAATGACCATGAAATCGTTAACTTGGAAATCTTGCTAACCTAATTGTTCTTTCAAAAATTTAAAAACACCCGAGCGTAGGTGTGATTCTATTTTTAATTGCCTTAAATAGGCTTTGTAAATTTCAAAAGTGGATTCAACACTGTCGACCAATTCGTTGGTAATCAGCAACATTTGTTCTTTAAAATAGGGTTTTTTCTCGGTCAATTACTTGAATTTAGACTGCTGAATAAATCTTATTTTTAAGGGTTAATTTACCCAAAGTCACGGTCATTTTAGCCTGTTGGAAAACTTTATTTTTCCACACAAATTTCTCCATAATTCATTCTTGGCTCTCTTCAAGAGTGTTATTTATGAGTTTAATATATTGAGGTTTCTTTTTTTCATCAAAGACGAATTCGTTTGAGTTTCAATTGGATTTGACTCTAACAATGAAATCACTAACTAAGCCCTCAACATATTCAAATAACTGTTGGTCATCCTTTAATGGCAGGTGGGAACTAAAAATCGCTGATATGCTCTCAACGGCTTTTTTGCTGATTTTATGAAACTTAGAACGCTTTCTCCAAAGCGTGCTTCCGCAAGTGTTGTTTGACTGACATGCGTCCCAGAGTAAACTCGAACAACGGCGAAGGAAAGGGGGAACACCAACAAAGGCGAAAACAAGTCCAAGAATAAGTTAAGGTTTATTCTTGGACTTGTTTGATTGTGAGTCATTAAAGATTAGTAAAAGAACTGCTCCAAGGTTATTTTGCCCTCTTTAACTTGATAAACACATACTTCTTCAATTGTCATTCTTCCACGTCCTTTAAAGGTCGCATCCATAGTCCAAGTAATAGCAAAACTGTTTCCGCCTACAATTGGGTCAGAAATTGTAGCACTGTGAAATTCTTCTACACCTGACTGAAAAGCAATTGATTTTGCTTTTATGGCATCTAAGCCTGTTACGACTTTAGGTCCCATCATCTCGTTTGCTTCTATGCTTTGTGCATTGTCCGCAAATAATGTTTCTTGCACTTTGTCAATTTTTCCGTGGCGACAAAGTTCTACCAATTTGTTAGCTACTTCTGTTGTTGTCATCTTATTTATTTTTTAGTTAAAAGTTTAAATATAAAATCTATAGCCCTAATTTAATTCTTTTACCGTATTATTTCATTATTAAAATTCTCTTTGTCCACCATGTCGTTATAGGCTTGTAGCCAACGAAAAAGGCTTGACGATGTTGGGGAATTAGAATTCCGTCAGCCGATAGCTGAAGTTGATGATGGCAATGTTGCTGATGTTTTATTCATAAGTTAAATTTATAACGTCAAGCCCGAACTGAAGCACAATATTGAACAAATGTTGAGGCAATATTCGTCAAGCGCCAATAATGCCAAACCTTATGTTGAATAAATTTTTCGATAGCTAATCGCTCTTTAACTATCTGGCAGTGAGATATTTGTGCTTATTAATTAGTATATTTTAGTTTGTACATAAACAACAAAACGTCTTGACTAAAAAATGCCAGCCGATCAAATTGGACAGCATACTTTGCTTGCCAAAGCGTCTCGTAAAGTAAGTAGATTCTCGGAAGAAATCCAAAAATTAAAAGTCAATTTTCGGTAGATGGGGAGTCTAAAAGTACCTTTCAGAATTATAGGTGCAACTAAATAAAAGTATAAAATATTCAAACTTAAAACCGAAAATTCTGTTCAAGAATTAGGAGTTTACACCCATTCTTGTTTTTGGCACAAAAGTTCTAATGAGTAGGCGTTTATTTATCAAAAGGCAAGTTATTTTAAAATCAATAGTGAAAACAAAAAAGCACAAACTAAAACAGGTACTTCTTAGTATGGTGCAGTAAGTAAGTGGTTTACCAACAATAGCGAATTCTAATTAGCTTTAAAACATTTCTGAATGAAAAATATTTTAATATGTTTATTGTTATCGCAACAGGTATTTGCACAGAATACGTCACCTGTTGACAAAGTACCGAGGCACGATTTTTTGATTAAAAACTTTACCAATGAAGATGGTATTGTTTTACCCGAAGCTCATATTATTTACGGTACTTACGGACATCTGAATGCTTCACATAGCAATGCGGTATTATTGCCATCCCACTACATGGCTGACCGACATGGCTACGAATGGCTGATTGGTCCGGGTAAAACACTTGACACGAGCAAATTATTCTTGGTAACGACGGAGCTTTTCGGTAACGGACATTCTTCTTCGCCAAGTAATACCCCTGAACCATTTCATGGTCCACGTTTTCCACTTATGAAGATACGTGACAACGTAGAAGCGGTACACCGTTTACTGATGGAAGATTTAAAGATTTCCCACCTTCAGGCAATCATCGGTTTTTCGATGGGTGCACAACAGGCCTTTCAATGGGCGGTTAGCTACCCAAATTTTGCTGACCGAATTGTAGCCACTGCTGGTACTGCAAAAACTTATGGACACGGCGTGGTTCGGTTAGAGGGGCAGATTGCGGCACTTACCGCTGACGGGACTTTCAATAATGGAGACTATAATACTCCACCAGTTAAAGGAATCGAGGCATTTAGCGTTGTATGGACGGCCTGGCTATACTCACAGGAGTGGTGGCGTAAAGAATTATGGCGGGTACGTGCTAAACCTGGAACTACTTTTGAACAAGTGCTACATAATTATCGAACCAATTTTATTTCAGGTGCCGATGCTAATAATTTAATTTTACAGATGCGTAGCTGGGAATATCATAACGTTGGTGATACCAAGGGCTTTGAGGGTGATGTTGAAGCGGCATTACGTTCTATCAAAGTGCCTTTCTTATATATGCCTTCTACCACGGACTTGTATTTTCCCATTGGCGATGCGACTTACGAAGCAAAATTTATTAAAGATGTTACTTTTAAACCGATTCCGTCCTTATGGGGGCATACTGCGGGTGCAGCGAGTAACCCTGAGGATAATAAATTTTTGAATGAAACCATTGGGGACTTTTTGAAGCGTTAGGTTTCAAAATAGTTGGATTTTGTTTAGTTGCGATTTTATGAGCAAGTATATACTCCAGTTAAACAGCCTCATTTATAGACACATAGTCCCTAAGTGAGGCTGTTTCTTGATGGTTATATCCTATAAATCCTGTTTAAGGCTTTGGAGAAGAAGTCATGATTCACTTTTAATATTCCTATCCACTTTTCTTTAATTACAAACACCTTTCTCAGCCATAGATCATTTCCAATTTCCTGAAATTTCTGAACAAGAAGCCCATTATATTGATCATAGTTTCTCAATAAAATGTTTAACATAACAAGAATTATTATTTTGAACAGAAAATCCTTGTTACTTCAAATTCCCGCTTTGAAACTATGTCAAAGTAACATTAATAACTTTATTCAATGATGGCAACCGCCCGAGTCCAACCTGCACTTGCTCCCTTAATTTTGGCAGGGAAACAAGCCACTTTAAAGCCATAAGGAGGTAATTGGTCAAGATTTGCTAATTTTTCGATTTGGCAATATTCCTTTTCAATTCCTACATAATGCGCTTGCCAAATTACACCTGGTCTTGGGTTTGCTTTGTAATCTGCCGCCTGAATATGTAATGGAATATCCCATCCCCAACCGTCGGTTCCCATTACTTTTATGCCTTGGTCAATCAACCAATGCGTTGCTTTTGCCGATGAGCCTACGTGGATTTTTACAAATTCAGGGTCGTGCAAACGCTTGTCTGCATCGCAACGAATCAGTACAATGTCAAAGGGTTTTAAAGTATAATTGATAGCCGCCAATTTTCCAATTAAGTCCTCTGGCTCAAACATATAGCCATCGGGTTTATCCGTAAAATCAAGCACAACGCCATCGTGGAAAAACCAATCCAAAGGCATTTCGTCAATCGTTCTTGCGGGTTTTCCCTCGCAAGTCGGATAATAATGATAGGGTGCATCCACGTGCGTTCCGCAATGAGAAGTAACGGTCAAAACTTCACCAGCGGGTCCATTATCATTAATAAAACAATCGGTCATGCCCCCAAAAAGCATGGCTCCTATTTTTTTTGCGCCATCTTTATGTCCTTCATATTCTATTTTGGTGGACATTGGTTCTTTAATTTCTTCGGAAATGGTTACTGAAATATCTATTATTTTCATTTGAATTTAGTTTTAAACGACTGTGTTTCTCAAAATGCCAATTCCTTCAATTTCCAATTCCACCACATCACCAGGTTCGAGCGGACGATGAACGGTGAAATTATTCTCAATTAAACTACCCCAACCCACGGTTCCAGAACCTAATATATCGCCTGGCATAAGCGTTACATTATTTTCAGAAGCACGCTCAATCATTTGACCGAAATTGTAAAATGCAGTTTTATAATTTCCTTCACAAATGGTTTCTCCGTTGATTCGAGAGGTCATTTTTACATCAAATCTATTTCCTCGATACGTTGGAACTTGCAAAGGTGATTCAAAAAAATCATCTGAAAACGCACAAAGATATTGTTCCATTTCATCCGCTGTTACAATACAAGGCCCGATGGAATTGGCAAAATCTTTCCCTTTATGCGGCCCAAGTGGAATCATCATTTCACGTCTTTGAATAGCTCTTGCTGTCCAATCGTTGAAGATGGTGTAGCCAAAAATATAATTCTGGGCTTCGTCCGCTTTGATATCCTTCCCTTTTTTGCCGATAATACAAGCCATTTCTAACTCAATATCCAATTTTGCTTCTCCTACGGGACGTTTTATTTCGTCTTCTGGGCCATAAATCGCTTGGTGATTGGTAAAGTAAAAGATGGGCATTTCATACCATTCTTGCCCAATGGTATGCCCAAAAGATTTTGAAGCATTCAACATGTGCATTTCAAAACCAATGTAATCTCTGAAACTTCGGGGGTTGGGTAAAGGTGCAAGCAATTGGATTTCAGCGGTTTGATAATGTGGCTGTACATCGCCCAAAGCCTTGATTATCGCAAAATTTTCTTCGTGATTATCAATAAACGTGAGCATATCAGTCGGTAATTTTAAGCTTGCCAAATTCATATCCACAACGCCTTCGCCTTGAAGCCAACCTGTGCGACTTTCGCCTTTTGTATTTTTGAACGTAACTAATTTCATGTTTTCGATTTACGATTAAATTGATTTACGATTGGGCGACACTCCGATTACGATTTACATAAGTTATACTAACATTCATAAATCAAAAATCGCAAATGATTATTATATTTCTGCCGTCAATGCCATTCCAGTTTTGCCCATGAGCATACCCATGTTTGCACCTTCGGGTAATGGTTGACCATTATATTCGAGTAATTCCCAAGCACCTAAAGTTTCCGAAACATCAACAACCATCATGCAACGGTCATAACGGCGTTTCATGTAACTATCAAAAACTTCGTCAACTTCTCCTTCTTTTTGCAATTCTTCTATCAACACAACTGCATCTTCGATGGCTAAGGCAGCCCCCGACCCTAATTGTGGAATGGTAGTGTGGGCAGCATCTCCCAAAACTACGACTCGATTTTTGTACCAAGGTGCAGGCATTTTGAGGGTTTCTAATGCTCGATAATTGACCAATTTAGCATCGGTTACTTGTGATATTAGCTCCTGAATGAGAGGTACAGGATAAGCCGACATATAACTTTTTAATTTTTCAACCAACTGGTCTTCTGGAATGATTGGATTATCTCCTTCGGCAGAGTTTAAAAAAATGTAGCACAAATCAGTTGTCATCGGAATGATTCCAATTTTATGTTTTTTATTGAAAAATATATAGCCAGTATCTAAGTTTGCTGGGCGTTTGAAGGCATAACGCCAAACCGACAAACCAACATAAGTGGATTTAAATTCGCCAAAAATAAGATTTCTTACTTTTGAATTTGCCCCATCAGCTGCAATCACAATATCATAGCTACCCATTGTGCCATCTGTAAACGTTACATTTACTGTATCAGGTTGATTATCAATGGTTTCAACGGATACACCCATACGGTATTTTAAGCCAATTTTCTGTGCTTCATCAAATAAAACATCGTGCAAAATTCGTCGAGAAATACCATTATGACTTGGAAATCTACCGATTGGAGGCGTTCCTGCTTCTCCGATTTGAACACCGTGTGGCAAACATAATTTTACTTTTCCGTAAGGCGAACCTCTACGCATTGCTTCATCGGCTACCCCAATAGCATCTAAGGCTCTAAGGGCATTTGCTTGCTGGATGATGCCTACTCCATACACATTAAATTCTTTATGGAGTTCTATAATATCGACTTCAAAACCTGCCTTTTTTAAACCAATAGCAGCAGATTGTCCGCCAATACCAGCTCCAACAACTAAGACTTTTTTTACGTTACTCATTTTATATAGGGTTCAATATTAAATGATTATGCTTTTATTTTTTCTGCTATCCAATCATACATATCCAAGGTTGGCATAAAGTCATCTACTTGACAATGCTGGGCACCGCTTTCGCCTGATAGTACGATTTTCATTTTGTGTTCACAGGTCAAATGCTTTTCGAGCGAGATGGCGTGTTCTACAAAATTCTGTTTATCGTCTCCACCGTGCATAATGTAAGTAGGCATCGATATTTTTTCAGCAACACCATTTTCGAGTGTAAATCCTTTTAATTTCTCTAAAACCTCTTCATAACTATTGGCATCCATAATGTGCATGACGATTTCTGCCAAAGGATGCTTTCCGTTACGTCCAGCCCAAACCGCATAGTAAGACCAAACCGCACCATAAATCATACAAACCTTAAAACGAGGCTCAAATGCCGCACAACGTGCCGCCATGTATCCACCCATTGATACCCCAGCTATACCGATGCGTGTGGTATCAACTTCATCTTTTAAGTTTTCTACTACATATTCATACACTGCCGTACCTGCAACATTGTAATCATGGCGAGAATGGATATGATTTAAACGCAAAGCCGCTCCCTGACCAGGGCCATCAATTGCTAAAAGTGCGATTCCCCTTTCATTTAAATGATTTCCGATACCAAAATAGAGTTCTTCTGCAAGGCTGTCGAGTCCACCAAACATTACCATTACAGGTGGATTTTTAATTCCTTTTGGTTTGAATAAATATCCTGGTAAGAAAGAATTTTCAAAAGCAACTTCGATTTGAAGCGGTTTTTCGTCGAAATATTTTATTGCTCTTATGAACGCTTCACGTGCTTTTGTGTATGTTTCAAGTTTTCTATCGTCTTGCAGATTCATAAAAAACTCGGCAGTACGCAAATAATTAAATGCTCTCAGATAGGTGCGACGTGCAGATACGGGTGCATTATTTTTCTCAAAATCTTCTGCCCAACCAAAAACTTGATTCCCTTTTTCGAGCCATGCAATATTAAAACTTTCCCTGTTTTCAGGGTCAATTTTTTGTGCAACTTCTATAATTTCAGCAAACTCGCCACCGCCATAATGGGCTTGGCTCAATGCTCTATTTACTTGATAGGAGGGCATATATTGCCCAGGATAAAAATGCCACATTTTGATTTTGGATTTATGATTTATGATTTACTAATTTCGAGGATTGTCGAATGACATTACAAAATCGTAAATCGTCATTCAACAAATCGTAAATCAATTAAATATCCACTGGTTTAACGATACCGCCTACTTTCCCACTTTTTGCCGCTTCGGCAAACGGATTGGTAAGTCCCCAAGCATCATTTGGATTGTCTTTTAAATAATGTATATCTGGGCCGTGATCAGGAGCAAAAATTAGTCTGGCACAGGCATAAATTTCTAATAAAATCCCAGTGTGTGGTTCCATGATATAAAAGAAGAAACCTTCATCGGCTTTATGACGAGTTGGCGCTCCCCAAACGCTGGTATAACCATTTTCAACAAACCAATCTAAAGCCAAAAGTACCTCTTCACGACTGTCAACATTATAACAAATATGATTTAATATCCCCTGTCCTTCTGCTAAATTAGGGTCTGAGAATATGGCAATATCGTGTGAAAGATTACCAATTGTCCAAAGTCCACCAATCGCAGGAATATGGTCTTCCATTCTAATTTCATCGGGATTTTTCAAGCCCATTCCTTGCCAAAAAGGTTTTTCGTTAAAGGCATAACTTCCCTTGGCTACCAAGTAAGTAATATGGTCGAAACGGCGTGGACAAGCTCCTTTGCGGCGATTGCTTGCGTAACGGTCAACAAATTTGCTACCTTTTTCACCCGTTTCACGCAACCAAGTTACATCCCAAAAAATTTCGTGAGTAATCCCTTCGGTGGTTTTGAAACGGTAGGCTTTTCCTCTACCTTTATCAGCTTCTACCCAACCAATCCCATTGCCAGTGCTTTCTAAGTAAGCCACACAGTCGTTGAGCGCTTCGGCACTATCAGCACGCCAGCCAACTGTTCCCAAGCCTTTTTTATCAGATTGTGTGATTTTGAGGGTATATAAAAAATAGTCTCCCCAAGCTCTTAGATAGACAGAATTGTCATCTCGACCTGTTTCGTCCATGCCCACCATTTCGGTATAAAACCGAACAGTTTCACTCAAATTGGTACTTAATAACTCAACGTGTGCCATTTGAGATAAGTAGTGAGGATTTTTTGCCATTTTATGTAAAATTTTATTGAATTATTCCTTTAATTTATAATACAAAAATAAGTTAACTTTTATTGATATTTTAATCAGTTTTAATCTATTACCATTCAAAATCAATCCATTTATGTCAATGCTCCTCCATCGGCTTTAATCGAGCTTCCCGTTACAAAACTTGATTGGTCTGAACAAAGCCAAAGAACAATATCGGCAACCTCTTGTGGAGTCCCCATACGTTTCATCGCCTGAAAATTGATGGCTTGTTGAAGTGCTTCGGGATTCTGTGATAATTTTCTTCGCCCTTCCATAATCATTGGGGTTTCGATGGCGGTTGGACATATTGCGTTTACACGAATATTATCCGTGGCATATTCTCGAGCAGCCGTAGCCGTCAAACCTACTACACCATGCTTTGAAGCCGCATAAGGTGAGTTTTCGGGTTGGGCAATCAAACCCGCCGCCGATGAAAGATTAACGATATTCCCCCCTCCATTTTTCAACATTTGGGTAATTTGATATTTTAAGCAATACCAAGTGCCAGTGAGGTTGATATTGATTTGTTGATGCCAAAATTCTTCTGGATATTCATGGATTTTTTTTGAAATGGGGCCAGCAACTCCTGCACAATTGACAGCACAATCCAATCGGCCAAAATGTGCTACCGTTTGATTTACCATATTTTCGACTTCTTCCCGATTGGCAATGTTTACCACCAAACCGATAGCTTCGCCACCCAATTGGATGATTTCATCGATTGTGATTTTTATATTACTTTCGTTTACATCACAAACGACTACTTTTCCACCTTCACGGGCAAACGAAAGGGCTGTTGCTTTGCCAATGCCAGAGCCCGCACCCGTGACTAAGCATATCTTATTTTCAAATTTTTTCATATCAATTGCCATCGCTGATGGTTGTTCCACCATCAACAATAATATTTTGTCCTGTTATAAATCCTCCTGCTTTTGAAGCAAGCATTACCGCAATACCCGCAATTTCTTCAACCGTTCCCACTCTGCGAAGGGGTGTAAGGGCCATTCTTTTTTCCATAAAAGCATCGTTTGCCATCAGTGATTCAGAAAAAGGCGTATCAATCATCCCTGGTGAAATAGTATTGGCTCGGATATTATTTGGACCAAATTCCACGGCAATATTGCGGGCTAATTGTGCCAATCCGGCTTTTGAAATTCCGTATAAACCCAGACTTTTATTTCCTCTCACACTGGCAATACTCGCCAAATAAATAAGCACGCCTTCTTTCTGTTCAACCATTTTTGGGATGACTAATTTGGTCAAATAAATGGCAGATTGGAGATTAATTTGCATGGTTTTTTCAAAACTTTCACTATTGATTTCCAGCAATGAACCGACCTTTCCCAAACCAACACAACTTACTAAAATGTCAATTTTGCCTACTTTTTCAATAGCATTATGGTAAAGATTTTCAATATCTTCTTTCTTGGAAACATCGCAAGGGATGGCAAAGGTTTTGATCCCTTTTGCTTGAAATTCTGCCAATACAAGCTCGCAAGCCAGATTATCGTTACTCGAAATAATTACGGTTGCTCCGTGCTGCCCCATTGCTTCGGCAATTGCTTTGCCCATGCCCGAAGTTGAACCTGCGATTAGAGCGATTTTATTTGCTAAACTAAAAAGTTCTTTCATAAAATATTTGCGATTTATCCGATTTTAGATTGGGCGGCACTACGCTTACGATTTGTGGAGTGTGAGATAAAATCTGAAATCACATAAATCGTAAGCGTAGTGCCGCCCAATTAAAAATCTAATGCATCATTACTTCATCCAAAGGCACTCCATTTAATAGATAAGGTTTTGCGTCTATCAGGACAAACACAATTCGACAAATTTCCGTACTGCTTGGGTTTTTCCATCGGTGAATTGTACCCCTTTGAACAATAATATCCCCTTGGGTAAGCGTTTTAATTTCTTGATTTTCCAATTCCAATTCAATCGTACCACTCATCACAATGCCATAATCAATGCTACCGGTGCGGTGCATGGGTGATGAGGCATTTGGCAACATATCAACCACCCGAATTACTGAACCACCGTTTAGCGTTGTTCCTGCATCTCGTGTTCTTCCATCGGTTTCGTCGTTGCAATCGGCTGGTACTGTGGCGGTTGTCCATATCGTTGTCATGGCTGCATCTCCCGACGGAATCACAACTGTTTCAAAAGATTCATCCATTGAAACAGTAGCAATTCCTTCTTTTGAATGACCCGTTACAACTCTTCTAATTTGATTATTCATCATGATTAATTTCTATTAAAATTTCATTTCAAGAATCTCTCCTTCAATGATTAATTTCCCTTCGGTAGCCTTTTTTACATCCTCAACGGTAATGCCTGGGGCAGTTTCCAATAATTTAAAACCACCTTCGGGCAGCACTTCTAAAACTGCCAATTCGGTTACGATTTTCTTTACGCAGTTGATGCCCGTTATGGGTAAAGTGCAGGTTGTAAGCAACTTAGACTTGCCATCTTTGCTGACGTGCTGCATTGCGACGATAATATTTTTGGCAGATGCGACCAAATCCATTGCTCCACCCATACCTTTTACCATTTTGTTCGGGATTTTCCAATTGGCAATATCCCCGTTTTCGGAAACTTCCATGGCTCCCAAAATAGTCAAATCCACGTGTTCACCCCTAATCATCGCAAAACTTTCCGCAGAACTAAACAGGGATGAACCAGCTTGCATGGTTACGGTTTGTTTGCCTGCATTTATCAAATCAGCATCCACATTTTCTTCGGTTGGAAATGCTCCGATTCCCAATAAACCATTTTCGGATTGGAGGACAACATTGATGGTTTCGGGGATGTAATTGGCAACCAATGTAGGAATACCGATACCTAAGTTTACGTAGATTCCGTCTCTTAATTCTTGCGAAATACGTTTGGCAATACCAAATTTTGTCAGGCCTTTTCCATTTTCAAAATATTGATTATCAGACAATTCTGCATTTTTCTGCAAACTGACTGTTCTTTGCTCAATCCGTTTTTCGTAATTTTTTCCTTCAAAAATTCGCTGTACATAAATTCCAGAAACATGAATTTCATTGGGGTCGAGTTCTCCAATGGCGACTAATTCTTCAACTTCGGCAATGCAAATTTTACCTGCCGCTGCCATCATCGGATTAAAGTTTCGAGCCGTTCCCTTGAATACCAAATTGCCAGAAGGATCACCTTTCCATGCTTTTATGATGGAAAAATCAGCTTTGAGCCAGCTTTCTAATAAGTATTTTTTGCCATTAAATTCTCTTATCTCTTTGCCTTCTGCCACTTCCGTTCCGATGCCTGCGGGTGTGAAAAATGCAGGAATTCCCGCTCCACCCGCCCGAATACGTTCGGCGAGGGTGCCTTGTGGGATTAATTCAACTTCTAATTCACCCGATAATAGTTGGCGTTCAAATTCTTTATTTTCACCCACGTAAGACGAAATCATTTTTTTGACTTGACGAGTTTTTAACATCAAACCAATGCCAAAATCGTCCACGCCCGCATTGTTAGAAATACAAGTGAGGTTTTTAATACCGCTTTCAATCAAAGCGGCAATCGAATTTTCGGGAATTCCGCAAAGCCCAAAGCCTCCCAACATAAGAATTGCTCCATCTGGAATATCGGCTACTGCACCTTTTGCATCTTTTACTACTTTATTTATCATGTTTTTTGGAGAGATTTTTGGAAATTATTGTTTCCCAAATATAGCTTTTATTAACGCAATTCCCTTGGCTGAACGATATTTTGACTGGAGTAATTGAGTATAAAATGCAGATGCTAAATCACTTTTATGGATGGCTTCAGAAAATACCATTCAATCGTTTTATTGAATTTTAGCGGCTTCTTTTGTCGCTAAAAATGAGGATAAAAAAGCTACCACGCATCCAACAACTGCAGCCAACAAAACAGCGTTGTTTTTACTAATGGTGAAATTTTCAGTAAAAATTTGTAGAATTATTATCCATAAAATCACAGCAACTACAAAAGCCAATCCTATTATTACTCCTGATTTGAGACTTGGTAAAAACCATTGTACTTGAGGATTGATGGCTAAATTAATTTCTCTGCTTTTTCGTTTTTTAGTGAGCAGAAAAAAGGTAATGACGGTTGTCATCATGATCGAAAAGAAAACGGCAGGAAGTAAAATCGAAAATAGATTGGGCGTTTCGCCTTCCGAATTGACAAAATTATCTTTCAAAAGCACGACATAAGTAATTAATCCATTAATCGGAATGTTGACGATGCCTGAAATGATAGCATTTTCTTTCGTGAATTTTTTCATTTTTAAATAATTGTTTTGGGAGATTTTACCTTTTGAAATGCTGCACAAGAGGTGGGTTTTCAAAAAATGGGCCGATTAAAGCACGCCATTGCGTAAAGAGTTCGGAGTTTCTGAATCCTTCGGTGTGGTCTTGCAAAGTATCCCACTCAATAAATAGTACGTACCGATTTTCTACTTCGATGCAGTGTTGAACCTCAATACTTTGAAATCCTTTTGCTTGACTTATTACTGCCTTTGCTTGGGATAAATTCAATTCAAATTCGGCATTTTGCCCCTTTTTAATATCAATGGTTGCGAGTTCTAAAATCATTTTAGTTTTAAATTAAAGTAAAAGCCTTCCACCATCAACCGAGATAATTGAACCCGTGGTAAAGGTTAAATGCGTTGCCAAAGCCAAGACCGTATTGGCCACATCTTCTGCACTTGCCAAACGTCCCAAAGGCGTTTTATCAATTTGTATTTGTAAATATGCGGGGTCAATATTTTGGGTATAATCGCCCAAAACCCAACCTGGCGAAACCGAAACGACTCGTATTTTAGGCGCTAATGCCCTTGCCAAAGAACGAGTAATACTGTCAACTGCGGCTTTTGAAGCACAATAGGCAACATTACTACCGATTCCAGAAATGGCGGCAACTGATGAAATATTAACGACAAGAGAATTTTGAGTATTTTCAAGTAATGGTTTCATCGCCCGAATCATGGCAAAAGTTCCTCGTACATTAGTTTGAAAAATTTTATCAATCCATTCATCCGTCAGTCCATCCAAATCATCGTGTTTCACGGGCGTAGTGATGCCTGCATTATTGACCAAAACATCTAATTTTTCGTATTTCTCCGCAACAAATTCCGTTAATGCTTTCAGCTTCTCGGGATTTGTGGTTGGGGCTTGAAAAATAGCATGATTCCCTTCGGGTAAAGAAGCCAATAATTTTTCAGCTTTTGTTCTATCCGAATTGTAGGTAATAATCACGCAGTAGCCCGATTCGGCAAATTTTCTACAAATTGCCGAACCAATGCCCCCCGCTCCTCCTGTTATTAAAGCTGTTCTCATTATTTTTTATATCTTCTCACTCTCAAATCTGCTTGCTCTTGATGACCCGCAAAGTTTTCGATGGCACATAATCTCGAACAATATTCACCAATCATGGCACTGGCTTCATCGGTTTTTATTTCTTGATAGGTACAAGTTTTCAAGAATTTACCAACCCATAAACCACCCGTGTAGCGAGACGCTTCTTTGGTTGGCAAGGTATGATTTGTTCCAATTACTTTATCACCAAAAGCAACGTTGGTTCTTGCACCTAAGAATAATCCACCGTAATTGGTCATTTTCTCCAAAAATTCTCTTGGGTTTTCCGTCATTACTTGCACGTGTTCGCTGGCAATTCTATCGGCTTCCGAAATTAATTCTTCTACGGTATCTACCAAAATCACCTGACCGTAATCACGCCAAGAAACACTGGCAATATCCTCCGTTGGCAATACTTTTAATTGCTTTTGAATTTCATCTTCAAGACCCAAAGCGATTGATTTACTGGTTGTTAATAAAATAGTTGGTGAAGTGGGTCCATGTTCGGCTTGTCCCAAAAGGTCGGTTGCGCACATTTCAACATCGCAAGTATCGTCCGCAATAACCAACGTTTCAGTGGGTCCAGCGAATAAATCAATCCCCACTTTTCCGAATAATTGACGTTTGGCTTCTGCCACATACGCATTTCCCGGCCCAACCAACATATCCACCGATTTCACGGTTTCAGTTCCCAAAGCCATCATCGCAATTGCTTGAACACCGCCTAATAAATACATCTCATCGGCACCCGCCAAGTACATTGCCGCAATGGTTGCCTTCGGAATTTCTCCGTTAATGGGTGGCGTGCAGGCAATTACCCGCTTTACGCCCGCCACTTTTGCCGTCAAAACACTCATGTGAGCGGATGCAACCATTGGATAACGACCACCTGGCACGTAACAACCAACTGAATTTACGGGTATATTTTTATGCCCTAAAAATACACCTGGCAAAGTTTCAACTTCTACATCTTTGATGGATTCACGTTGAATTTTGGCAAAATTTCGGATTTGTGTTTGCGCAAATTTTATATCGTCAATTACCTGTTGCGGTAAGCTTGCGATAATTGCTTCGGCTTCTTCCGAAGATACTCTAAAACTTTCGGGCGACCATTTATCTAATTTTGTCGAATATTGACGGACTGCTTTGTCACCATTTTGGGTAACATTGTCCAACATCTCTTCTACCAAAGCCCGTACTTTCAAATCGGCTTCTTTGCTTTCGGCATAAGTAATGCCTTTTTTTATTTGAGTAATCATTTTTAATTCTATTTTTTCTAACAATGTACAATTCAACCAAATTATTATTGATTCTTTGGCGGGTAATTATCTTCAACATCCAGCTGATTTTATGTTGAAAGCATTTTTAATTATAAGCTTTCCCATTTTTCATGATTTTGAAATTCTTTCATAAAATTATGGTTAATGCCATAATTTGCGTTAATTTGTGTAGTTAACTATATAAATTAACGTTAATTTTGTTGTTATGATAAATCGAATACTTTTTTCTGAAATTAAAAGCAAGTTGCTTGACAGCACCAAAATTGTTGTTTTGTATGGAGCAAGGCAGGTTGGTAAAACAACCTTAGTCCAAGAAATTATAAAAGATTTAGACCTAAAATCTTTGTCAATAAATGCTGATGAACAAAAATATATTGACGTTTTTTCGCAATGTGATTTGAATAAAATGCTTTTAGTGGTTGAAGGTTATGATCTTCTTTTTATTGACGAAGCCCAACGAATAACTGACATTGGGATTAATCTAAAAATTTTACACGATGCCAAACCGAACCTGAAAATTATCGTTACTGGGTCTTCATCTTTTGAATTAGCCAATAAAACCAAAGAAGCCCTCACTGGTCGTACTTGGATTTTTACACTTTATCCAATTTCTATTTCTGAACTTAGACAAACACATAACTTATTTGAAATCAATGACTTGCTTGAACAAATATTACTTTATGGGTTGTATCCAGATGTTATCAACTTACCTAATCAGCAAGATAAAATTAGATTTTTGATTGAATTAACTAATGCTTATCTATACAAAGATGTATTTGAATTATCCACCATTAAATACCCTGAGAAATTAAAAAAACTTTTACAACTATTGGCTTTTCAAGCAGGCTCAGAGGTTTCTCTGAATGAAATTGCCAACAGTTTAGACATCAATAGAGTTACCGTAGAAAGCTATATTGATTTATTAGAAAAGGCTTTTGTAATTTTTCGTCTTTCGGGTTTTAGTCGAAACTTACGCAAGGAAATCAGTAAAATGGATAAAATTTATTTCTATGATTTGGGCGTTCGTAATGCCTTGATTAATAATTTTAATTCAATTGATATTCGTAATGATAATGGGGCATTATGGGAAAATTTCTTAGTAATTGAACGATTAAAAAATAATCATTATCAAAATCGTTTTGCTCAATCATACTTTTGGCGAACTTATACAGGTGCCGAATTAGATTACATTGAGGAACAAAACGGTCAAATCAGTGGCTTTGAATTTAAGTTCACTAAAAAAGTAATTAAGGCTCCTAAATCGTGGCAAGAAAATTATCCAACTGCCACTTTTGATTGTATAAATCGCTCGAACTATTGGGATTTTATACTTTAAATCTGTGCATTTATAAATCCTTATGGCTTTTGATTATCTTCTGATATTCATAAAAACTCTGCTTGGGTGTACGCTCTTGGGTGGCAAAATCCACATAAATCAAACCTAAACGTTTGGTATAACCCGAAACCCATTCAAAATTATCCCAACCACTCCAAACGATATATCCGTGTAAATTTGCTCCTTCTTTTTTGGCTTTCAACGCCCAATCAATGTGGCGTTTTAGGTAATCTGCTCGCAAAGGGTCATTGATTTTATTGTCCACTTTTACATCTTCTCCCTTAAAATTCGCCCCGTTTTCTGTGATGATTACACTTGGATTTCCGTATTCATTCTTTAAACGCATCAAAATTTTATAGAGATATTCTGGTTTCACGGGGCCAACACTTGATTTTACCGAATCGGCATCGGGATTATTGTCGAGCCATTTTAAAGACATCGCCGTATCTTCTCCCTTCACAACGGCAGGAGCATAAAAGTTAATCCCCAAGAAATCAGGCTTTTGCGAACCTATAAATGCCATATCTGGTTTACTCGGCTGAAAACTTGGATTGTACTTTGCCAAAGAATCCAAAGCCATTTTAGGGTATTTCCCTTTGTAAAGTGGACTTAAAAATAGGTCGTTTATCAACACTTCTTGAAATTCTGCTGCTTTTTGGTCAGCTGTACTTTTTTCATCCCAAGCTGCGGCAGGATTCAAATTGAGTACAATACCAATTTCGCCTTTCAGTTTTAAATCATGGTGGTATTTTATCACCTTCGCATTTGCCATCAATTGACGGTGAGCTTTTTGCATTTGACTCATGTAATATTCCTTCGCAGGTAATTGATTATTCTGGGCATTAATCATATTCTCGACCAAAAAGAATTCAATGTAAGGCTCGTTAAAAGTGATAAACTTTTTTACTTTTTTTCCGTAGCGATCAATCACAAGTTTTACATAATTAATATACCAATTTTCCATTTCAGGATTGCCCCATCCGCCTTTTTTCAATAATACCGCAGGATAATCGAAATGGTAAATAGTGACCAAAGGCTCAATGCCAGCCGCTAATAAATCATCAATTAAAACATCGTAATGTTTCAAGGCAACTTCATTCGGTTTACCCGTTCCATCTGGAATAATTCGGCTCCAATCCAGTGAAAAACGGTAGGCATTTACGCCCAATTCTTTCATTAACTGAATATCTTTGAGGTATTGAGTTCGGTCATACATATTGATTGATACATTTCCCGTTTGTTTTTCACCGATTGTAAATTGCGTGATACCCACATTATTGGTCAAAAAATCCCATTTTGATTCTCCTTTGCCATCGGTTTGATAGGCTCCTTCAACTTGATAGGCGGCGGTGGCAACTCCCCAAAGAAATGGAACTTTCGTTGTGGCAACATCCGTTGGGGCAACATCCGTTGGGGACGCTTTTTTCTGAGCTGTTGTTATTTCTGCCCAAAAGAATAGCGTTAAGAAATATATTAATCGTTTCATGATGTTTGATATATATTTAGGGAAATTGTAAAAATTAACATATCGCATTTGACTTGGCTTAACTTCCCGAAAGTTTAAAACTTTCGGGAAGTTCACCAACGAATAACTGGTACTTTTAAATTTATAATTTCCTTTATGATAAAACAGTTGTGAAATTGATAACTGCCTTACCAAAAAATTAATTAATCTTAAAATTTATAACTTGCCGTCAAAAAATACGCTCTTGGCATTGACCCCTGAGTGGCAAAAATAGCATTAGGGTTTGCCGCAATATAATCTTTCGTAAATCCTTGACGATTTAATGCCGCTGGAAACCCTCCTGGGCCAGACCAACCCAATACGCCATACGTATTCAATACATTATTAATATTTCCCTGTAAGCGTAATTTATTTGAAAACTCGTAACCCAAACTTAGATCTGCTTGCCCGAATGCTGGTAGTTTAAACGCATTTGGAATATTGGCTTGTCGGTCGCCCATGTAGGTATAATTTAGGGAGGTATTAAATTTACCAGTAACATAACTTGGCGTGATTCCAAACATCAATTGAGCATTATTGTCAGTTTCATTTCCTGAAAAATCTTGCAAAACATCCGATGCTAAACCTTTGCCACTCGAAATCCAAGTCTTGTAACTATCCACTTTTGAGCTTTGTACTGTTGCATGACCACGAACACTGAATTTTTGGGTGAAGGCATAACTTCCTTCTAATTCAACTCCGTAAGTAGTATATTTTGCGTATTGGATTGGAGGGTTATATGAATTACCATTGGCATCTAAAAACCCAAATTGTAGGTTGGCAACATTACTTAAATTACTGTAAAAAGGCGTAATATTTAACGACATATTGCTTTTCTTGATCTTCAAAGCGGCTTCTAATTGTTGGATATTCTGAGCGTCTGTATTCAGGCTATTAATCAAGTCTTGTGTAGTTGCCGAAAAGAAATTAGAAATTTCTGGGGCTTTATTACCGTTTGAATAACGAATGTAAACCGCCATTTCTTCCTTAATCCGATAGTTTAAACCTGCTGAATAAGAGAAAGTTTTCATCGTTCTGTCAAAAGCAAGCGGCGTTCCTACTGAACCACCTCCATTGTCATAAACCGTTAAAGGGTTGCCGTCTGTACCGCCCCAAGCTTGATTGTTTTCGTTGATATTTCTGGTAACGGGCGTATTTGAACCAGCAATATTTGTGGTTTCATAACGAATTCCCCAATCTAAGTTCAGAGCTGGCGTAATTGACCAGTTATGTCCCAAAAACAAAGCAAGTTGATTTTTTGTAGCGTTTGAAGTCGTGATTCCGCCTCTTCCCAAATCCATAAATCCGTTAGGGTCAGTGATTTGATACGTTTTTCCGTCTAAGCCTTGAAGTTTAATATCTACTAAGTGTGGTTGGTCTTGCAGTGTACCTACGCCCACACCCGAATCTTCCTGTCCACCTATTCTATTCACTTTTGAATTAGCATAAAATCCACCAAAATTAAAACTCATTTTTTCTAACTTTTTAGAGAAAGAGAATTGATCCATAAATTCGTTGATACTATTATCTTGATAGAATAAAGGCAAAAAGAAAAGAGAATTTTTCTGAATATTTGCCCCTGGGAAGTTATTGGTTGCCCCTGGGATAAACTTAAAGCCCGCAAAGTTTCCGTTGATGATGTTCGGTACGAAAGTCATTGTGCCTAATGAAGATCCCGTTACTTTATCGGTAAAACTATAAGTACCTAATTTACCCGTTTGTAATAAGTGAGGCAACGCATAGAAAACAATTCCGTCTGTTGCAAATGGCGTAACAACGGCAGGAGCGTTGCCCGTTACATTTTTAGCAGAATATTTTCCATCATTCTTGAATGTCCACCCTGTGCCTAAATCTTGTGTCCAATTTATACCAAAAGTTTTATCACGGTTATAATATTTATCTTTCGAATTGAAAGTGGTGGTTCCTGTATTGTTGATGGGAATTTGCATTGAGAACGCTGGCAAATTATAAGAATCTGTTGTCGAAAGCCCCGATAAAGTTTGTGGGTTATTCCAACCTTGGCTCGGGATAAATTCAGCTTGAGCGTTATGGTCATCCAACACTTTTGCATAAATTTTCACAGAACCAGAAGCATAGTTTTTAACAATATTTGCTTTGAGTTGTCCGCCATTATTACTGGCATAACCTGGATATCTTGCACCGTCTGAGACTCTATAAAAACCGCCAATGTTGTAAGTTACTGAACCGTCCTTACTCAAAGGGCCACCAAAATTGAGGTCAGTTCTGTAAAATGGATTTCTACCATTACCTTCTAAGCCAAATTTTACTCTTGCTTCCCCTTGGAAGGTACGTCCGCCTGTCTTAGAGACATAGTTAAAAATACCACCGGGGGCATTCGCTCCTAAAATGGAAGCAGTTCCGCCCCTTACTGCCTCTAAACGTTCCGTTGTGATATCGGCTCTCAAATAATTATCCGTTCCATAATTTACATTCATCAACGGTAAACCATCTTCTTGCATAGATACATAATAATACCCCGATGCGTTATCAATTGAGTTGGCTGAAATACCTCTTGAATAAACGGTATTGGCAATTTCACCACGGGCATTATTAACATAAACCCCCGGTATATTTCTCAGTAAATCCGCCGCCGATGTCGGAGCTAAAAGGCTCATTTGCTTGGCGTTGAGGGTGGAAATGGCAACCGAAGATTCCATTTTGGTACGTTTGTCAAAAACCCCCGTTACGATTACTTCATCTAAACCGTTAACGTCTTCATCAAGCGAAATATTTAAACTACCTGATTGCGGTACACTTACCGTAAATTCTTTGTTGGTATATCCGATAAAAGATACTTCCAATTTATAACTTCCTGTGGCTACATTTTCAAGGGAAAACACGCCATTTTTATCGGTTGAAGCCCCTTTATTTGAGCCTTTAATAATAACAGAAGCACCTGTTAATGATTCTCCTTTAGCATCAACTATTTTACCCGAAATTTTGCCGCCACTCTGGGCAAAAAGCGAGATACTTATAAAAGTCAGACACAAAACTGACCAAATTTTTTGGGTTAGTATTCTTTTCATCCTTGCTTGAATTTTGTTTTTGTAATATTTCAATAATAAACATTGCAAAATTGATATTTTTCAAGCAGTAAATGTGAATCAAAAACAAGCCAATACTATTCATAATCAATACAACGCTAAATACTCTTTGGGCGTTAATCCAGTTTGACTTTTGAAGAATCGGGCGAAATTACTGGGAGTTTGATCGCAAAGCTTTACGGCGATTTCAGCAATTTGTAAGTTTGAGAATTTCAAAAGCGTTTTTGCTTCCAAAATGAGCATTTCATTCAACAAATCCTGAGCGGTTCGATTGACACTATTTTTAACGCATTTGTTAAGATAATTGGGAGAAATATTCAACATCTGTGCGTATTCAGAAATACTCTGCTTTTGATAAATATGGAGGGATAAGGCATTTTTAAACTGTTCGGTAACTTGTGAAAAAGCATTTTTTGTATTTTTCTTGCCCATTTTCAAATCTTTTTTGATTTCTTCAAAAAGGGATAAAAGATACATTGCCACCAAATTGATGTCGGTTTCACGTTCTTCTTCATACAAAAAAAGTATTCGTTCCAGAATTGGCTCGATATAGCTTTGCGTTTCTTCGGTTAAAGAAATAACAGGATTTGATTGAATCTGGAAAAAAGAATAGTTATCATTCAGAAAGTTTTTGGGCAAAAAATGAAATATTTTTTCATCAAAATGGATATAAAAACCTTCGGTATCTTCGTCCATCATTTCGTGTTGCGTAATCTGAAAGGCGGGTAAAAAGAAAAGTTCGGATTCTTTGAAAGAATATTTATTTAGCCCTTTGCTCCGTTTGGAACTGCCTTTTTTAAGATAGATAAAATCATGAACCGTTTTTCTGTGCGGGGGTAAAGGAAAGGTGAGGTGCTGAACATAACTCTCAATCCGATTGATGTGATAATACTGATGTTTAGTCTGCGAAATTGTAGGCTGCCAGTGAATACTTTTATAATGAAACTCATCCAAATCGGCTGGTTTGAGAACGGGGATTTTTTCTTGTTTGTCCACTGTTTTGTATATTTAATTTGAACCAAATTTAATATACTTATGCTTCGTATTTTCAAAATCTTCCGATAATCTTTGGGAAGTCCATCGGAAGATAAGATGTGTTTGAATTTACTATTTGTACATCGATTTCTGTACTGCCATATTTTGCTACTCCTTCACCAAAATCCTAACAACACCCATCAAACCCGAAGGCAATAACGGAGAATTGGCATTATAAAAAGGCATGGTAGTATAAGCAATTTTAGTTTTTACATCAGGTTGTTCGTCACCAATTAAGCGATTTACCCAGAGATTAGTCACTTTTATTTCTAACGTATTTTCTCCGACTTTCAAGCCATCTTTCAAATTCACTTTAAAAGGCTGTTTCCAAACAATACCTTGAGATTTTCCATTTAAAATTATTTCGGCAATATTCTGAACTGCTCCTAAATCAAGCACAAAATTACCTTTTTCAACGAGAGTGTTGAAGGTAGTTTTGTAAGTTGCAGTTCCAGAAAAATATTTGATGCCATTATCCGAATTTTCAGTCCAAGATTTTAATTCGTTGAACGTTGCCGAAGCGGGCGCTCCCCGTTTTTCTTGAAATGATACTTGCCAAACATTACTAATTTTTAAAATTTCCCGCTCCGTTGATTTTTTCTGAGTGAATTGATTGGTTGTCGTTTTCTCTTTAAAAACGACAAAAAACGCATCCAAAGCCTCTAAATGAAGTGGTACGATGGTACGACCATTTTCAATTTTGTAAGAAAGTTTTTTTGTTTCTCCCGTTTGCGGGTTCCACAATTCGGCTACTTTACCGGTAATTCTGAAACTTGCTTCCAACTCTTCAACGCTATTTTTGCGATTATTCACCCAATAAATATCTTGGTCCGCTAATTTTCGATGCACAAAAAGCAATTGATTCTCAGCAATTGAAGAATTGATTATTTTAAAATCCTCTTCAATTTTCTGTCCTTTCAACACGTCAAGCAGAGAATTATTAGTTGAAACATTTTTGTAACTTCCATCCCAAACTTCCTTGATAATGGCTTTAAATTCATTGGCATTATCGGCTAAACTTGGTGAAAATTCAGGTTTAATTCCCGTTATTACCGCCCCAGCTCTTACCAAATCTCTCAGTTTTTTCAAGACATTCAACGACATTTTCTTAGCATTTTCATCTAAGATTAACACCCGATATTGCATTCCACTTGGCGTTTCAAATTTACCATTAACGAAGGTCAAAATGTTGATTAAAGCATCGGCATTGATAAAATCGTAACTAAATCCTGCGGGGATTTCGGGCAATTTTTTACCGAAAAGTGATGTGATATTATTGTCTTCACCATAATAATAAAGAATATCGGCCGCATATTTTCCTTGCTGTAACATAAAAGAACTACGGCTTAAATAATCCGTCCATACTTTGGCTTGTTCTCCCCATGTTTCGTGGCGATTAAACCATTGTCCAAAAGGTCCAAGTCCTAAACCTGGTGATTTTTCGTCGGAAGGTTGATGAACGGAAGTATGAATTACAAAACGATTGAGTCCACACGCTAACTCCAAATCAACCGTTGATTTTAGATTTTCGGGAGAATAAGACCACGCCATTCCGCCAATTCCGAAAGCAGTTAGCGATTCGGCAGCCACTAAATTTTGACCATAAATATGAGCAACCGAAGCTGATTCTCTAATGTCTGACTGATATTTTAATTGGCTAAAACCATTCACTGCATTTGGTGTCCACATGGCAGCCATCGGAACGGCAGCGGTGCGTTTTACCTCCATTCCATCCGCAATCATTACACGCCCATCCTCATGCGACTCTGAATATCGTTTCATGCCCCTTTTTTTCAATAATTTCGTCAATTGGTCGTAGTGATATTCTGTAACCATTTCGCCCAAAGTCTTGCGATAATCCCAAAGAAATTTATCACTTGCCTCGGAACTTTTCACGATATGACCCGTCAAAACTGGCATCCAAGGCGTTAGAGCGTATCCACGACGTTTTTCAAACTCTTGTTTCATGTTATTCGTCCAGTTCTGTACACCCGCTTCCCAACTATCCGTAACCATAAATTGCAGCCCACCTTTGTCGCCCATCAATCCGCCCGTGGCATCTTTATATTGGTCGAGGTAAGTTTCAAAATAGTTTTTAATCGCCGTTGGATTCAATTTATCTACCTCAAAACCAGTAGCTTCGGGAGAAGCAGGATGATTTTCTTTCCCCGTTAACGAATAACCAAAACGAATAATTTTCCAATTTCCCGCTGGTGTAATCCAGTTTAGAGTTCCATTTGCTTTGAAATTAGCCGTCAAATCAATTACTTCATTTATCGATATTGCATCCGTAGTTTCGGGAGTTGGCGTGTTATACGAGTTGTTTGAAATGGCGTAGGCCGCTTTTTCCTCGAAACGATTAATGCGAGTAGCAGGATGCAAAACCAATTCAGCAATATCGGTGCCTAAGGGGGCTTCTGGAGCTTCTCCTTTTCCACCGCCAATCATGGCACCCAAATCAGGAATTGCAGGAGGATTTTTAAAAGTTACTCTGAAAAAACGAGCGGTTGTGGCAGGAATTGCAATGGTTTGTTGCAACAAATTTCCCGCAGGGATAAAGCACACTTTTTTGAAATTCATGCCATCATCACTCACTTCAAGGCTTCGATTATCTTGTAATTCTCCAAATAAACCAAAAGGCCCTCTATCACCACCACCCATGATGGTCACGGCTTTAATGGTTGTTGGTTTTTCAAAAGTATATTGAATCCAAGCATAACCATTTTGGGTATCAGCAGGCAATAAATTAGTTTTTGAAAGAACGCCATCGGTTAATTGGGTCAATTCAAAACTGCCCCCACTCGATGAAATAATTGGGTTTAAATCGCTCAATAAAACCTCTGAATTTGGTAATTTATAAGCAATTACTGAAATATCTTGGTAATATTCGGGCAAAATGATAGCTTGACTTGCCCCTAATTCTGGTTGCAGACCCGTATCTTGAAATTTACCCGTTGTTATGGGTGGTTTTGGCAGATTACCCGTAAAAGTTTGTCCACCTTTTACGTTGGTTTCACTCCAAACAATTTTCTTCATGGCATCGGCAGGTTTTACCCAAGGCCCACCGCTTTCGCTCCATCCTGGGGAACCCGCAATCGCCATTTCCAAGCCTAATTTATGGGCTAAATTAGTCGTAAATTTAAAGGCATCTTTCCATTCGGGAGTCATATAAATCAGGCGTTTATCAATAATTTGTGGGGTTGCCAAAGCAGCATCAAAATTTTGAAAACCGCCAATACCAACCCTATTCATCCATTCGAGGTCTTTTTGGATGCCATCTTTACTAATATTTCCATTCATCCAATGCCACCAAACACGGGGTTTTGCGGCATTGGGTGGCGTTTGAAAACTTTGTTGTAAGTTCGTTTGGGCTTGACTCAGTATGGCATTTAATAAAAGTCCAAAAACGAGATATTTAGGTTGAAATTTCATTCTTATGAGATTGTTTTTAACTAATGATTACGGAATCTATTTCCAAAAAATCTTCGACATTATTTGCCCAGAAATTTTGCAGAAAATGAATATGACTCGGGTGATTTGAATAAATATCGTATTGTTCTTGGTTGTCAAATTCCATTGAAATACCGTATTCAAATTTGTTTTTTGTACTAATTTGCTTCAAAACCTCAAATTTTTGAACATCGGGTATCGTTGAAAGGGTATCAACCGCATCAAAAAATGCTTGTTTATCTTCGGCAGTAATTTGGCTTTTAAGTTTTAGAATTACGGAGTGTCGTATCATTATTTTATTGTTTTATAGTTCTGAATTAAGCGTTGATTTAACGCTTATACTCGTAAAAATATCAGCGGTAATTAATCGAACCGTCCTGTACTTTCCTTGTTTTTTAGGCACCTATTTTTTTGTAATATTTCATTAAAAAACATTACAAAATTACGATATACATAGCCATAAAAAGCAAATCAAAATCAATCCAATGCTATTCAGAATCAACTAATTTTACGCTTTAAATTACAATTATCAGTTTTGTAGGCTACAGGTAAATATTGCCGAGAGGAATAAATTATTGAGACACAAAAATAAATTTTTGACCATGTTAAAAACTTCTGTCAAAAATGTGGTGGAGTTAGTCAAGAAATTACAGGCGAAAAAGCAAAAAGGCTTCGTTGCAAAACGAAGCCTTTTATGAAATTTAAACTATTTCAATCCCAACAATCTGATGGCATTTTCCTTCAAAATCAGCGGTTTTACTTCTTCTTTAAAACCAGCCGATTCAAAATCTTTTAACCATCTTTCGGGTGTAATTAAAGGGAAATCCGTTCCAAATAAGATTCTTGTTTTAAGCTGCGTATTAGCATACTGAACTAATTGGGCCGGAAAATATTTGGGTGACCAACCGCTTAAATCAATATATACATTGGGTTTGTGCATCGCTACCGAAAGGGCTTCGTCTTGCCATGGCCAACTTGGATGAGCAATAATAATTGGGCAATCTGGAAAATCAATCGCCACATCATCCAAGTGCATTGGGTTTGAATATTCTAATCGTAAACCGCCACCGCCACGCACACCCGAGCCGAACCCTGAATGTCCCGAATGAAAAAGCATTGGCAATTTATACTCCGCAATGACTTCGTAAAGATGATACGCCATTTTATCATAAGGATAAAAACCTTGTACCGTTGGATGAAATTTAAAACCTTTTACGCCATAATTTTCGATTAAATCACGAGCTTCTCTCGCTCCCATTCGCCCTTTGTGTGGGTCAATGCTCGCAAAAGCAATCATCACGTCGTCATTTTTCAAAGCACATTCTGCCACCTCAATATTAGGAATCCGTTTTTTGCCCACTTCATGCTCCGAATCTATCGTAAACATCACCAAAGCCATATTGATATCTCGATAAAAATCGGCGGTTTCCTGCATTGTTGGGCGTTTATCCGATTTGAAATATTTGGCAAAAGCCACATCAAATTCTGGACGAAAATCATCGTGCGGTTGGCAACATGACACTTCAGCGTGCGTATGAACGTCAATGGCGGTAATTTTTTCAATATTAATCATAATCTTAAATTATTTTATTCAACAAATCCAGCTTTTGATTTCACCCCTGTTTTTACCCAATTTCTCAATTCATCAAAAGCTTTTCCAGTCTGGCTTAGAGTGAAATTGCAATGCCCTTGTCCGTTGGTATATTTTACCGTGAAAAATTGCTCTTTTGCTTGTTGACGAACCATGTTTTCAAAATTTACTACGCCATACATTGGCGGAATTAATTGGTCGTAAATGGTGTGCATCAACACAACGGGTTTATTGATATTTCCATTGCGTTCATATTTGCCAAAAAGTACATTAGCATCCTTCGTTGCAGGCAAACGTTCTGCTTTTTTATTTACTTCCAAATCATTCGGGAAGCCCGAATAAAGCGTATTTGTATTATCAAATGGATTTCCTTTTGCCTTTTGTGCAATGTCCCGTAAAACGTTTTCATTGAAAAATAAAGACATCGGTAAATCGTCAATTTTTAAATCAAAACGTTTGGCAAATGCCAAGGCAAGCAATGAATCTTTGGTAAAAATTGCCACTTTGATTTCCTTCGCTCTGCCAAACATTTTCCTTGAATCTTGGGCTTGATAAGGCTTTGATAAATCGAAAATTTCTGAAAGCGGTTTTACAACTCCTGGAAATAATCCATTGAAAGTGGCATAAATATCAAACTCCTTGCGGCATTGCAAATATGGACGACTCGATAACGGACACATTGGCAAAGCACCAACATAATTTTTATCAAAATTCTCCATGGTTGCCAAAGAAATTCCCCCACCCATCGAATGCCCAACCATAAAAGTTGAATCAGGTTTGCCGTATTTTTTGAAAAAATAGTCTCTTAAACCTTCCGTATCATCAACGCCTTGTGCAAGGGCAAAACCTTGAAATTGATAGTCAGAAGCGGCCACGGCAAATCCTCGCTCTAAAAATGGGGACATTCTTCTGATAAAATCGGGATTTTTACTTTGGCGTGGACTGCCCATAAACTCGTAGCCGTGAGCGTACATCACTAATTTCCCTTTCCAATTTTCGGGAAAAAGAATACGGTAATTTGTGCCATTTATTGCCCCTGTATCTATTTTAGCTACATTTTGAGCAAAAATTGAAAGACTAAAAAAGCATAAGATTAAGGTCTTTTTCATAGTAATATTTATTATATTAAATATTCAATTTATTTTGTGAAACATTTTCAATCGCTTTTTGATAGGGTTTTAAGGCAGCATACAAACACACAAATCCAAGAATTCCAGCAATTAAATACATTAATGACAGGGAATCTTTAATCGCTTTTTCGTCATGAAAAACGAAATCGGTAAACAAAGCAACCATCGTTGGCCCCATGCCTAAACCAATGATATTGAGGATGAATAGAAAGATGGAAGATGCCAAAGCACGAACTTGATTAGGCATAATTTCCTGCAAAGCCGCCGTGGCCGCACCCATTGGTGAAGACATAAAAAAACTTGGAATACCAAAACAGAGCAAGGCTATCTGTGGATTTGAAATTTGTGGAATAATGCTTGAAATTATCGCACCAAATGTTGCAATTACACCTACCCAAATTTTACCATTGACAACCCCTTTTTTGCACAAATAATCACCAAGCCATCCACCAAATAATACGCCCAAAATCGAAAAAGTTACTAAAACCATTCCAAAACCAACGCCTGCCTGTGGAACTGTCCAATCAAAGGTGCGTACAAAATAAGTAGGTATCCAAGCGTTGCCACCGTAGCTCACCATAGCAGTGAAAGCAATGCCAATGCTGATTAGAAGATAGGCTTTTTTATGCGTAAAAATAATTTTGATAGCCTCGGAAATTGAAAGTTGAGCAACTTCCGTTCCTTTCATTAATACGTCTTTTCGGACAGGCTCTTTCAAGGTAAACATTAGCAAAGCAATCAAAAGACCAGGTAAACCAATGTAAATAAAGATGATTTGCCAAGGATAGACCGTGCCAAGAATGGGTAAATCAATCATGCCCGAAGTAGGAAGTTTTGAGATTATTCCTGCCCCAACTACCAAGGCCAAACCCGAACCCAAAAAAATGCCCAACGTGAAAACACTCATGGCAGTTGCTAATTTGTTTTTTGGAAAACTATCGGCAATCATTGAATAAGCCGAAGGAGAAAGTGTGCCTTCGCCAACGCCTACACCCATACGCACCAAGAAAAACTGCCCGTAAGTTTTGATTCCACCGCATAAAGTAGTCATTAAACTCCATACGGTTATTCCCACCATAATTATATTTCGACGACTATATTTATCGGCAAGTCTTCCAATTATCATTCCAAAAATGGTATAAAATAGGGCAAAACTAATTCCCATTAATAAACTCATTTGTGTATCCGACAAATCTAAATCTCGCTTGATTGGCCCTACCAAAAGGCTTAAAATTTGCCGATCAATGAACGAAGAAATATTGGCGAGCATGAGTACAAATACGACGTACCAAGCGTATCGAGTTGTTGGTTTTGAATTCATGGGCTTATTGTTGTGGTTTAGTTTTTTTTCTTTATTTCGCAGCCATTCGGATAGCGCCATCCAAGCGAATTACCTCGCCATTAAGCATCTGATTTTCAATGATATGCTTCGCTAAATTAGCGTATTCAAATGGCTGTCCTAATCTCGAAGGAAAAGGAACTTGTTGTCCCAAAGAAATTCTGGCTTCTTCTGGTAAACCCGCCAAAAGCGGTGTTTCAAACAAACCTGGGGCAATTGTCATGACTCGGATTCCCATTTTTGCCAACTCACGAGCGATGGGTAATGTCATCGCCACAATTCCACCTTTTGAAGCCGAATACGCCGCTTGACCAATTTGTCCGTCAAAAGCGGCTACCGATGCCGTTGAAATTAATATGCCTCTTTCACCACTTTCCGAAGGTTCGTTGTTTTGTAAAACTTCCGTAACCAGACGAATTACATTAAATGAGCCAATTAAATTAACGGTTATTGTCTTCGTAAAACTTGCCAAAGAATGAGCGCTATTTCTACCCACTACTCTTTCGGCGGGTCCAATTCCTGCACAATTTATGGCCCCATTCAATCCGCCAAAAGTGCTCTGTACTACTGAAATGGCATTTTTTACGCTGTCTTCGTTACTCACATCCGTTTGAACGAATCGTGATTTTGCGCCTAATTTTGCTTCAGCTTCTTGCCCAGCCAATGCGTTAATATCCAGTAAAACGGCATTCCCGCCATTGTCAATAATCATTCGAGCGGTTGCCAAACCTAAGCCCGAAGCACCGCCCGTTACGATGAATGTTTTGTTTTGTATGTCCATTTTATACGTTTAATTGTTGGTAGTGGCGTATCGCATACGCCCAGTTATTCGGATTCGGGCGTATGCGATACGTCCCTACAATTTTTATGAATACATTTGTTCAACCAAATCCGCCCGATATTTTAAAATTGCTCTTTGGTTCAATGAACCTTTATCCGTTATTTCTCCTAAATCAATCGAAGGTGACTGTATTGCAATGACCGCTTTAGCAACTTTGGTGGCACTTCCCGTGGATTTTTCTCCTAACTTCTTTAATAAAACAGCCTTGAAATTCTGAATTTCAGGATGTTCAAAAGCCTCTTGATTTGAGGTTTCAGGCGGTAAATTGGCCATTTTTCTACAAGCATCAGGATTCAAAAATAGAATGGCACTCACAAACTCTCTATCCAATCCTGCAATGACAACATCCTGCACAATCGGGGAACCTTCGGCAATAACTTTTGCCTTCATAATCCCCACATTCACCCATGTACCCGTAGAAAGTTTAAAATCTTCGGCAATTCTTCCATCAAAAACTAAACCTTTACTGGCATCACTTTCATCCAAAAACTTGACGGCATCACCCGTTTTATAGAATCCGTCTTCATCAAAGGCATTTTTGGTAGCTTCTTCATTTCGCCAATAGCCAAGGGTTACGTTTGGGGCTTTATAACGAGCTTCCATCTTATCGCCGTCTTTTACCAACTTTACTTGCATACCCGCAACAGGCACGCCTAAAAGTCCTGAAAAACTGCCTTCCCAATTGGCAAACATGGCCGATGGCCCCGATTCAGTGCAACCCAAACCCGTAATAATTGGGATTTTCTTTCCAGTGGTTTCAATTGATAATTCTTCCAAACGATTCCAAATGGGTTGCGCTAAACTTGCGCCTGCATAGAAAATAAATTTTAAATTTTTAAAGAAATTCTTTCTTAAATCTGGTTCATTTTCTAAATACGGAATCAGCATTTCAAAACCTTTTGGTACATTAAAATAAATGCTTGGGGAAATTTCACGCAGATTTTGAACGGTATTTTCGATGCCTTTTGAGGTTGGTTTCCCTTCATCAATAAAAAGTGTTCCGCCGTTATATAGCGTTAATCCGAAGTTATGATTTCCCCCAAAAGTGTGATTCCAAGGCAGCCAGTCTATAAAAGTAGGAGGCGTTTTTTCCATAAAAGGAAACATTTGCCTAATCTGTTGGAGATTAGAACACCACATTTTATGCGTATTGATTACCCCCTTTGGTAAACCTGTTGAACCCGAAGTAAACAAAATCTTGGCAACCGAATCAGCTCCAACTTTATTAAAAGCCTGAGTAACCTTTTCCGTTGATTCTGTGTGTAATAATATTGAAAAACCTACCTCAAAATTATCTTCAACCGATACAATGATTGCTTCTGGAAACATCATTTTTGCAAAATGTAAAGCCTTTTCATAGACTTTCCCGCTTTGGGCAAAAATGAGTTTTGGAGTCATTAATTCCAAACAATGTTTCAATTTGCCAAAATCATCAGATACCAATGAATACGCCTGCGATATTGGCGAATATGGAATGCCTACGTGAGTAGCCGCCAAAGCCAAAAGTGCGTGTTCAATACTATTTTCAGAGAGAATAGCAATTGTTTCATTTTCCTTAAAATCTTGATTTAACAGAAACTGAGCAATATTTTTTACTTTTTGAAGTGTTTCTGCATAAGTAATGGCCGCCCAATCGCCCGAAGGTGAAATTCGCCGAGCAATAAAGGGTTTTTCGGGTGTTTTTTCAGCCCAATGAATTAATTTTTCTGTAATTTTTAGAGGAAAATAGGCCAAAGGTTGTTCCAATTCAAGCAAGATAGATGAATCAGCTAAAATGGTTTTCACGGTAGCATTTGGACCAAAAATATTTTCACTATTTATTTTCATGATATTTTGCGCTCAAGGGATTACATTTCGGTTACTTTCTTAGCTCTTCCTTCCAAAAAATCATTCAATCGTTGTTTAGCATCGGGTGAAGAAGACGCAATTGTTGCCATCATAGATTCCATCAATAAGCCTTCTGTCTGTCCAGAATCCACAATTCTTGGTAAAACGTGCATCAACGCAAAATTGGTCATTCCTGCATTTTGAGCAATTTTTTTGGCTAATTCTATCCCTTTTTCAAGACCATTTCCATCTTCAACCACGTATTGACTCATCCCAATTTTTTCTCCTTCTTCGGCAGAAATTACCCTTCCCGTCAGCATCATATCGGTCATACGAGCCAAACCGATTAATTTTGGCACTCGTACAGAAGCCCCACCACCCACAAAAATTCCTCTCTGACCTTCTGGTAAGGCATAAAAAGTGCTTTTTTCAGCCACTCTGATATGACAAGCAGCGGCTAATTCCAAACCACCGCCAACGCAAGCGCCGTGAATAACTGCTACCACTGGAACGGTGCCGAATTGTACTTTTTCCAAAGCACGATGCCACATTCTGGAATGATGTAATCCTTCAACAATATTCCGTTCTTTTAACTCAGAAAGGTCGAGACCGGCACTAAAATGTTTGCCTTCTGCGTGAATAATGGCACATTTTACTCCTTCGGGTATGTTAGAAAACACTTGTTCAAGCGCCAAAACGAGTTCATCGTTCATGGCATTTCGCTTTTCAGGTCTATTTATTTTTACGAATAAAATTTCGTCTTGTATTTCTGTTAGTAGCATTGGTAAAGTGTATTTATATCAAGAATCACGACCTATTTTTTGCAAAATATATGTCTCACAAATATAAGGATACCTGATATTTAAATCAAATTTTTATTGAAATAATTATAAAACTCGCCAAACTTGAATAACAACTCCATCCGGGTTACGAATTCCTCGACAAATAAAAATAGCATTATTCATCCATTCATATTTACTGCCTATGGGCGCATCAAATTTTGGAACAGCTCTGAAATAATAATCATTGGGTGAAACAACCTCTCCTCTGGCAATTTTAGTGGCAATTTCTGGTGTTGCAACTCTTAATCCAACATTTTTGATATAAATCACTACACCATCGTCCGTTTTTATTTGGTAATGAGCTTCCAATTCAGACACTCCGTCTTTTCTAACAATTTGCCAATCGGCACCACCGTCTAAAATTTCACCTTTTATGGTTGGTCCTTCAAAAGTTCCACCACTAATTGGAATTATTCTGCGAGTTCCATGAGGCGTCTCACCTACGATAATGGCTGGTTTTAACTTTACTTTTAATTCACAAACAAAGGCTAAACCTGGTGCATCAGGGAGGTTTTGGGCGAATAAATTATACGAAAAAAGGGACAAAATAACGAATAATTTTTTCATGCGTTTTTTTAATTTTATGGTATTATGACAATTTTTTTTAGACTATTTCAAAGACTATTTCACAATATAAAGCTCCCTGATATAATAAACAATTATAATATGTTGTATTTTTGAAAAAAGACCAAATTATGCCCGCACGAACTGTATATTTAATCAAAAGAATTGAGACTGAGGTGACAATAAGAATGAATAAATCATTGTCTGAATTTGACATAACTTTATCACAATTTATTGTGTTAAATTTTGTGAATGACAATCAAATAGACTTTTCATCTGCTCAACTTTCAAGACGCTTCAAGATGACTCCACAGTCAATGAATGAGACCGTTTCGAGTTTAAAACGGAAAGAGTTGATTGAAAAAAATGTTGATATTGAGAATAAAAGAATTTTGAGAATCAGCCTCACCGAAAAAGGTTTAGAAATTTTAAATGCTTGTAATTTAGCCATAAATGATGTTGAAACTGAATTGTTTAGAAAATTCACTCCAACTCAAATGGAGTCTTTCAGATCATTAATTGGGATTATTTTGTCTTCAACCAAATAGCAAGTATTGAGGTAAATAAACATTAACTTCGGGTCGAACATAACGGTATTTAAGAACGTCTTATGAGATGCTTTGTGTTTTTAATTTCATAATAACGATTTAGATATTTCCCATATTACTAATGATTAAAGTAGATTTTCAATTATTTTTGAAGAATATAAACATATTACATACTCTAACATAAATACTCCGTTACTTGGAAAAGGAATTAATAATACTTGGTAATCAAATGAGCATCGAATTCTACATCAGTAAAAGTTAAGAAAACATACTTATCTGTCTTTGTTTTAAATAATACTATCACTCCGGAATGTCTTCAAAATTAACAGCTTAAAGTTTTTGTATATAGATTATCAAATGAGAGCATCTTCATCTGAGTCTACCAATACTAATTTAGATCGACCTGAAATTCTGCTGGCCGCACAACGCTGGGCGGCATATTTGATAAATTCAATAGCTATTTTATGAATAAAATTTTAAATTATAGGATGATTAATTAGTACTAAAGGTGGTTTTTTGAGATAATTTTTAGCGTATCTTTGAACGAATAATTTATAATAGACCACTATTTTTTATTGAAAATAAATGCTATTCAATAACAAGCATTTTTATAACCTTAAGTAAATTAAAATGAAAAATAACGATACATTTTTTGATGATAGTAAGATATCCACTTTACAAATTAGTTCTATTCTGATATGTTTTTTGATGAACATGCTTGATGGTATGGACGTAATGGTAATTTCCTATGCAGCACCAGCAATTGCGGTAGAATGGGCAATCAGCCCACAAGCGCTTGGAGGTGTTTTTAGTGCGGGACTTTTGGGAATGACTTTTGGGTCGATGTTTTTAGCTCCTCGTGCTGATATAATGGGTCGTCGAACAATTATTATAATCTCCGCTTTGATAATGGGTATTCTTATATTTAGTACCTCTTTTGCTCAATCTGTAAGCCAACTGGTCTTTCTAAGGTTTCTCAGTGGATTGGGTATTGGCAGCATGTTGGCAAGTACGGCAACTTTAACGGCCGAATACGCACCCCAAAAAACAAAAGATTTTTGGGTAAGTTTCGTAATGAGTGGTTATCCACTTGGGGCAGTTTTATCAGGTTTGGTGGCAGCAAAAATTATTCCGAGCGAGGGTTGGCGAGTCATGTTTCAAACCGCAGGAATTATTACCCTTATCACGTTGCCGTTCATCTATTTTATGCTTTCCGAATCCCTTGATTTCTTGTTGAAATCACGACCAATCAATGCGCTGCAAAAAGCAAACATAATTTTAGGTAAATTAAATCGAAATAAACTGACTACTTTACCTCCTGTTGAGGAGTCAACCGAGCGAATATCTGTTACATCGCTTTTAACGCCCCAACGAAAAATGGCAACTATTTATCTATGGTTGGCACTTTTCATGGCTTTTGGTACTTTATATTTTTTAATTACCTGGCTTCCAAAATTAGCTTCGAGTGCAGGTTTATCCATGGAGTTGGCAATATATGCAGGCACAGTCTTGAATTTAGGGGCATTTTTGGGCATTATAATACAAGGTTATTTATCCAGTAAATTTGGTTTACGACGCACCATATTCGCTTTTCTATTGGCTTCCGCTATATTGATGCTTGTGTTTGGATATTTTACTGGCTCTAATATGGTCTTGGTTTTAGTAGGTCTGATAGGTTTTGGAATTCAAGGTGGTTTTGTTGGAATGTATGCAATGGCTACCCGATTTTATCCAACCAAGATACGCACCACAGGCGTAGGTTGGGCAATGAGCATAGGACGCATCGGGGGAATTGTAGGCCCTATTGGTGGTGGATTTCTCATCGCCTCGGGGTTTTCAATGACTACCAATTTCATTGTTTTCTCCATTCCCATATTGTTGGCAGGGGTCATTACCTTACTTATTTCTTCAAAAGATATTCGTTAAAACACTACATAAAGAATGTACGCAAGCCTTAAAACTTGTGTACATTCTTTATTTCATCAATTAATAGCTTTGATTCTGTTTCAAATAACCCGGTAAATTTGAGGCACCATCAATGGCTGTTTGCGGAATAGGGAAGATTCTTTTGGATTTATCTGTACTATTTTTCTCAGTCCAGGTACCTTCATATTTTCCAAAGCGAATCATGTCCGTACGTCTTTGATGTTCCCAATAAAATTCAAATCCACGTTCTTTGAATAAAATATCTAAAGACATATTTTTTAAAGCAGGTGGTGGATTTGTTCTTGATGCCCTTACCACATTTGCATCCGCCAAAGCACTTGAAATATCGTTGCTTTTACGCAATTTTGCTTCGGCACGCATCAAGTAAATATCCGCCAATCGAAGAATAACAATATCAGCATCTCCCAAGTTTCTACCACTCGCAGATTTTTTACTGAATTCATATTTTTCAACTCGGTAACCCGTAGAGTAATTACTTCCAGCAGTGGTGAAATCAACCTGTTCTGAAAAATCAACTGCTAAAGTTGGTTTATTTCTTGAGTCATTAAATAGTTTTCCTACTTTGAAATTTTTCCCATCTTTACATTTCAAAAATACCCCGTTTTTTCTGATTAATCCGTATTGCTGGCCTCTCAAAATTCCTCGGTTAATATTGTAATCGGTAGCAGAGACGCATGAATCACTTGGATTTGAGTAGATACTCATATTTTGTTTGTAAAATCTTGGATCTACACCTGCTGGGTCTTTGGGAGCGTATTCATTCGCCCAAGTTCGGTAAAAATCGGACGTTATTGCGGGGCCATCCGTACCATTTGCCGCAGGGAATTCAGTTAATGGAAACTGATCACCTGATAGTGAAAAATATGCTAAACGATTGTGGCCGTTCAACTCTGCTCGTTGATCTATCGCAAAAATTAGTTCTTTATTGGTGTGATTATCCGACCCAAATATTGAGAAATAGTCATTAGATAATTGGAATTGACCACCACTGAGTATCTTATCACAATATTCAATTGCTTTGTCCATCTCCTCCGTTTTGAAAGCTACTTTATCAGCGTAAATATCACGATAAACGCCTGCGTTCAGATACAAACGAGCCAATAATCCCCAAACGGCTGATTTTGTTAAACGCCCAGGCCCAACGGTATTATCCAAATTGGGTTCAACCGCTAAAAACTCATTTTTTATGTATTGATATGCCTCTTCGCCACGAATAATTTTTGAAGTTTCGCCTACATCTTCTTTCACAAAAGCAATTCCAAAAAGATCTAAATTCAGCATATTGTAATACGCTCGCATGCCTCTTGCTTCCGCCAAATACGTTTTAGCACTGGGGTCAGGATTATTTGGCAAAGTACTCATCGCTGTAATTGCTCTCGAAATCCCTTGCTGAATTAATAACCAAGCGTTTCTTAGATTGGGGTCAGTACTTTGATACGTATGTTGGTGCATGGCGAGATAAATACCATTATCACCCCAATCTGTACCACCTCGGTAAGGCAAAATGGCCTCATCCGTTGAGATTTCCTGTGCAGCAAACAAGACAGTGTGACTGAATAAATCTGGCAATCGAGCGTAGACAGGTACAATTATACCGTCTGCCGCTTGTTTAGCATTGAGATTGGATGAAGTTGTTTCATCTAAAATCTGCTCTTCTAATTTTGTACAACTTTCAATAAAGGAGATGCCAAACAGTAGCATTAATAAATATATTTTCTTTTTCATTTTTTTTAATTTTTGGGTTTGAAAATGATAATTTTCAAACATTAGAATGATACATTTAAACCGAATACGAATGATTTGGCTTTTGGATAACTCAAATAATCAATACCATAAGAAGCGATTCCATTGATAGTTCTGTCCGTGTTTACCTCCGGATCATAGCCTGTATATTTTGATGCAACAAACAAATTTTGTCCCGTTACTGATAACCTTAAGGCTGAAACCCAGCGATTGATTCCTAAGGCTTTTGTATTGAAATTATAGCCCAATGAAAGGTTATTTAATCTCAAAAACGAAGCATCTTTCAGATATCTTGTTGATACTGGCGCTGCGTTATTGATTGACTCAACACTCGATTCAACTGCTTCTGGCGTAGTATTTAAGCCCTTCGCAATTTTGTTTTTATAGAAATTTGAATTGGCGGTATTATCGTAAATTTTGTTGCCGCTTACACCATTAAAATTGGCAGAAACTTCAAAACCTTTGTAACCAGCATTCACATAAAAATTATACATTGTTGTTGGTAAGGCACTTCCTGCGGCAATTCTATCTTTGTCAGTAATCAATTTATCACCATCAATATCTCTGAAAGTGCTGATTCCCTTATCGTCAAATCCTGTGAATTCTTTCAAGAAAAAAGTACCGATTGGCTGTCCGTTTATGTAGCCATTAATCGTGGCAGAGGTCAAACCCGATCCAGAAGCACTTCCCGAAGGAATGACAGAATAAGGAGAATTATTAACGATATTACTGATAAAAGTTGAGTTTCCTCCTATTTCATAATTAATACCATTTCCAGATTTATGACGATAACTTAACTCCATTTCTAAACCTTTATTAGTGATAGTCATATCTTTTACATTCGTCCAAAAAGTACCTGCGGGTTGCACCGGGTCAGCGGGGATAACTTCTAATAAAATATTGCTGGAAATTTTATTGAAAATATCAATTGAACCCGTTAATGCACCTTTCAATAAGCCAAAATCAAGCCCAATATTGGTTTGATTTGATACTTCCCACTGAATATTTGGGTTAGCTAAACGAGTATAGGTTGTACCCGCTACGTAATTTGTACCATTATCGAGTGGATAACTTGTAGTGCCAGAAACCACCGATGAAAATAGCGCTTGAGTGATTTTTGAAGGAATTTCCTGATTACCTGTTTGTCCCCAACCTGCACGCAATTTCAAATTACTAACAGGCGAAAATTTCATAAAATCCTCTTCGGAAATTTTCCAACCTGCTGAGAATGAGGGAAAATAACCGTATTTATTGTTTGCGCCAAACTTTGAAGAACCATCCGCTCGAAGCGTTGCAGTCAATAAATATCGGTCTTTATACTGATAATTTACTCTGGTAAAAAATGATTGCAATTCATTCTTAATCGCTCCACCACCAGGTCTATTATTGGCTAAAGTCAAATCCTGTCCCAAACCTGGATTATATATTGGTTCAACACCCGTCAAAGGAAATTTGTTAATACTAAAGTTACGACTTTGAATAAAGATATTTTGGTACGAATGTCCCACCAAAACCGAGTAATTATGAAGATTTCCTTCGTGAGAATACGTTAGATAATTTTCAATCAAACTATTACTATTTTTTTGCGTATACGTTTCTAAACGACCATCCTGTAATGGAACTGCATTGGGTAAAGTTTCTAAATCCCTGGTTGAAGTAGAATAATCAACGGCATAATTCAATTTATAAACCAACCCTTTTGCAATTCTAAAGGAAGGAGAAATGTTACCGATTAACCGATTCGTATTGGTCAAATCCTTGTATAAATCTGTGCTAATTAATGGATTTACGAGGTTAGGATAAATAGCGGCCTTGCCATCAGGACCATAGGCAGGGTACGTAGGATTGGTAGAAATGCCACTGGCAATCATGCTTTCAATGGGCGGGCGGGTATTATCCGTGTACGAGCCGTTCAAATTTGCCTCAACAACTAATCTATCCTCTAAAAATTTCTGGGTGACATTAATTCTACCAGTATATCTATTCAAGCCACTTCCTTTCAAGATTCCTTCTTGGTTTTGTAAACCAAAAGAAGCGTAATAAGTAAGTTTGTCGGCTCCTCCAGCCAATGTCAGATTATGATTTTTAGTGTAAGCAGTTCTGGTGATTTCCTTCTGCCAATCGGTATTCCCTTTCAAATCTTCAAGTATGCCACCCGCACTTACCACTTGGGTCCGAAATTCATCTGCCGAAAATACGCCAATCGGTCTGGTAAGGTTAGAAATACTGATGGAAGTAGAATAACTTACCGTTGAAACGCCCGCTTTGCCTTTTTTGGTAGTAATTAAAATAACACCATTTGCACCCCTTGCCCCATAAATTGCGGTTGCCGAGGCATCTTTCAAAACATCCATAGACTCAATATCTTGTGGATTTAAAAATGTCAAAGGATTGGTTGCGCCACCCGTACTTGAATTATCCAAAGCCAAACCATCCACCACAAAAAGTGGCGTACTACCCGTTCTTACGCCTCCTGGGCCTCTAATCGTAATTCCTTGTATCGAACCAGGCTCACCACTGGCCGAAGTAACGTTTACGCCAGCCACTTTTCCTTGCAAAAGTTCTTGGGGAGAATTTACAATACCTTTGTTGAAAGCATCACTTTTTACTGATTTTACTGAACCCGTTAAATCAGATTTTTTTACCGAACCGTAACCCACCACAACCACTTCCGAAAGATTTTTTGTGTCTTGAATTAAGGATACATCTAATTTGGTTTGTGAACCAACGGCCACTTCTTTTGAAAGATAACCAACAAAACTAAATACCAAAATGGATCCCGAATTAGGGACAATAATGGTATAATTGCCATTTGCATCAGAATTCGTGCCTTTATTCGTGCCTTTGATTTTGATGCTTACACTCGGAATGACTTCCTTGGAATCAGAAGCAAATACTTTTCCTGAGACTGAAATATTTTCGAGTCTATTTTGAGAAAAGGCTGAATTTATGGATAATAAAAGCAGGAGTATCCATAAATTTTTTGGGGAATTGGGAAAGGAAAACTTGGTCATAATTATTTTGTTTATGTATGATGATAAAGAAATTTGGTTCTTAGATCACTTTAAAAAACAAAATTACCTCGCTTAAAGTAACTAAGTATTAACAAACAATAAAGATTAGATTAGCAAATTGTTTTGATATCCACACTTTTGATAGACTCCAACGAACAGACTTGTGGGTTGATAATAGCGTTTTCTGAAAGTTTAATAAGGTCGCTGTTCCGAGAATATTTTTTAGAAGTAATATTGATGCTACTAAAAAATCTTTGTTTTATCGCTGACTTATGAATTTGATAACACTTATGGATTGATTA
This sequence comes from Arcicella sp., assembly GCF_964672035.1. Taxonomy (NCBI): domain Bacteria; kingdom Pseudomonadati; phylum Bacteroidota; class Cytophagia; order Cytophagales; family Flectobacillaceae; genus Arcicella; species Arcicella sp. The sequence continues at coordinate 19,193 of NZ_CBABQS010000010.1, read as the reverse complement.
AGGATATTAAGTTAATACTTTTTCCGAAAATTATAAAATAAATAATGCTTTTTTGCATAATTCAAAGACAAAATTCAAAATGAAGATGAGGGTAAATTACCCAAATAAATTGGGAAAAATCAATTCTCATCTCCTTCAAAGTTTTATTTTTTCATTACAAATATCTTGATGGTGGTAAATAATGAGATTTGGCCTCCAATACTTTCCAATTTATTGGATTATTTTCTACTGCCACCATCATTTTAAATTTGCGTAAAATTCTAACCGAGAATTTAGTTTAGCAATATTACTTACGATAAGGTTTAATTATCATAAGTAATTATTAAAATTTTTATCAACATAATTTATACGAACCCAATTTTAAAGCTTCGAGAATGAAATATTCTTGTCCGTGTGACACATTGTTTTGTTTTATTCAATTCTCAGGAGACTTATTATATATAAATCTTAACTGATATTGTTTCAACTAATTAATTATCAGTGACTTATGATAATTAATTAGGTACCCATAAAGTTTACTTTTAAATTGACTTTTTGGTCATTAATTTGGAAAATTTTATTTTTGAAGCAGAACTTAGTGTTCTCTTGTCTTAATCATTAAACTTTTCCTATTAATCCAAGAATTACTGCTTGTTCTACTGAAAGTGTAATCTTATCATTTTCTGAAATTTTGGTATAGTCATTTCTCAGTTTTTGCCAAATTTCTTCCAAATTATTTTCGATGATAAAAATGCCTTTCACTTCTACTGTTATGTATTCTAATTTTGCGTGCCTTACTTTTTCTCTGATTTTTTTTACTAATAAATCGTGTTCCTCTCTTTGTTTAATCTCCTCTGAATTTTCTGTTTTCTCCGTTTTTTGTTGTTCTGAATAAACCGTTTGAATGAATTTTGCAGTAATAGCTTTCCCAGAAGTTTGTTGCTTTTCAACTGCTTTTTGCCATACATCATTTCGTAATTCTTGTGGTATTTTTGCTAAAGCGGCGGCATGGGATTCTCTTATATTTAGGGTTATACTATTTGGGTCTTCACTGTTATTTTTGTCGGAAATTTCCGACAAACCGTTTACAATAGTGGCGGCTTCCATTAATTCATACGCTCTTTGTCGCTTTATTTGCCATTTTCCTTTGCAATATTCTTCAAAAGTTGAGTGTTTTTCACGGTAAAGTTTATTATTTCTAATCTCAAAAAGTGCATTTCCGACTTCAATAAAAGTGTTATACCCTTTTTCAATAATTTTTTCGCAAGCACTTAATTGTGCTTGTTCAGTTGAATCAAGGGGTGATAAATCAATTGGTTCATTGAAATTTGGTGTTAAATCTATGGTGAGGGATTCGCTGTGTAAATCTCCTAATAAGTCGTTACTGAAACTTTTCTTAGCCATTTGAAGGAAATAATGTTATTGATGAATGAAATTAATATTAGTTCTTTAAAAGTACTTCCTCACAAAAAGCTTTGAAGTCAGCGGCACCACGTGAGTCGGCTGAATAATCAAAAATACTTTCTGAAAATGCCGTACATTCCATTAAAGAAACATCTTGTCTGATACTTGATTTGTATAAGGTAATGTCGGAATTTTCCGACAATTTAGCGAAAACCATTTGGCTAAATTTTGTACGCATATCGTACTTATTCATGAGGACACCCCCAAGTTTTATATTGGGATTCATGCGTTTTCTTATTTTTGTACACAGTTGTAATATTTCATCTAAGCCTACATAAGCAAAGTTTTCCCCTTGAATTGGCACAATAAAAAAGTGACTCGCAACCAGCGCATTGATGGTTAACGTACCTAAACTTGGTGGACAATCAATCAGCACGTAGTCGTAATTTCTACCTTCTAATTGTTCTTTCAGAAAATAACCAGAGTCTGGTTCGATATTTAGGCGGTACTCAAAGCCGAGTAGTAAGCGACTTGAGGGTAAAATATCCATATTTTTACCCATCACAATCGTTTCTTCAAATGTTGCTTCGCCGACCAATAATTCTCCAATGTGATGAGCATTGGCTTTAATACCCGAGGCAATACTGAGATTACATTGGGCATCAAGGTCAATTAATAATACCTTAAATCCCTTTTGTGCTAAAGCCGCTCCTAAATTTAAAGTGGTGGTAGTTTTGCCCGTACCTCCTTTATTGTTGGTGATTGAAAATACCTTCATAGTGTAATAATTTCCTGAATGGATTATTTTAAGAGAAACTAAATGTTAATTCTTACGGACAAATTTACAATTTTATAGTTTAAATTATACGCTAATTCCTATAAATACAAAAAGCATTACCATTGCTGATAATGCTTTTTATAAAGTATTGTTATTGAGCAAATAAATTGTAGTACTCAATGGCCTTGTTAATTCAAATATCAGTACCTAATAACCAGTATTTTGCATTGCTTACTTTTCGGTTTGACTTAGCACCACACCATTGCCATAAATAGCATCAAGGAATGTTTGAGGGATTGGTCTCAGCAAATGGTAATCTTTAATATAGATTGCCGCCTAAGGATTATAAGCTTTTGATATTATTGCGATATCATTTTATCTATTTTGTAAAAGTAGTTACATCCAAAATCGTAACCGTCATGCACCATCCTGTAATATATTACTTATATTTTATTGCTTCAGTATTTTTAAAACAAATACTGAGTGACTTAGCTTTTAACTTTTTTAATTCATGAAGAAATTTTTAGTGTTAGAAATTAATCTTTTGCCTATATAAAAAAAGGTGAATTTTTAACCCGTCGAAGCTTATGAAACGTTTAAGAAAGCATATAATCTTCTGAGTAATAGTATATATTCACGAATATATGGTCATATTTGTATAATTCAAAAAATATAAAACCCAATAAAAACGATGAAAAAAAAATATGCGAATAAAATCCTGAATTTCTTGGTGATGAATATTCTTTTATTCAGTTTTACCTGTGTTGATGTGGTGGGAAAGCGTGTCCTTGCAACCAACGAATACACACTGGTGGTTGAAGGTTTCGACTGGGGGCCGGCCGTCAATAAAGTAATTCTTGAAATGGATGCACCAATTAGTGTGGTTGATTTCAAAAATTTTACGGTTTTGGTCGAAAGAACTCATAATTGCGTTGACATACCTGCTACTCAAGCAAAAGGTGACAGAACTGTGGTATATGCGTATCCTTCTGATAATAAAGGAAATAGAGTTAAAGAAGGCACATTTGTAACCTTGGTGCTGGCAGTTTCACCAAATTTACCGTTAGGCTCGCCTTTCCAATATTCGCAAAAAGAAGGTTGCAGGGGAAATCAGTGGGTAGATTATAAAATGACCATCACCGAAACTAAGACCAGTAAGATATGGAATAAACAGAAGGGTAAACTCATGCCACTTGTCGATGAATTTGACCTTTTAGGGAAATTTGACTATGGAGAAGGTAAATCATTGACGTATGCCGCTTTCACGCCTAAAGATAAAAATGGAAAATCTCCACTTATTATTTGGCTTCATGGCGGTGGCGAAGGTGGAACAGACCCTTCGATTCCATTGCTGGCAAATAAAGCAGCTAATTATGCTTCTAAAGAAATGCAAGCTTATTTTGGTAGTGCATACGTTTTATCTCCGCAATGTCCTGGGGCATGGATGCATAACAAAGAGGGAAAAACTTCGCACGGAGAAGTGGACGACGTATATAATAAAGCGTTAATGATGCTAATTAAAGATTTTGTAAAAAATCACCCAAATATTGATGCAACACGTATTTATGTAGGCGGTTGTTCAAACGGCGGATATATGTCCTTGAAGTTGATTTTGAATGAACCCAATTACTTTGCGGCGGGATACATTAGTGCTTTGGCATATCAATCGCAATACATAACTGATCAGCAAATTAATAGTATCAAGAATGTTCCGATTTGGTTTATTCATTCAAAAGATGATGGGACCACATTGCCCGAAAATACGGTTGTTCCTGTTTATAACCGATTGAAAGCAGTAGGAGCTAAGAACGTCCACTTTTCATTCTACGACCATGTAACCGACCTTTCTGGATTTTTTGGAGGAGAAAACTACTATTATACTGGTCATTGGTCTTGGATATATTCGCACGTGAATCATGCAAAAACCGAATTTGATGGCTCGCCAGTAAAGGTAAATGGCAAGCCTGTAACAATCATGGAATGGATGGCTTTACAAGCAATAAAGTAAAGCAAGCTTATAGAAATTTGTATTATTTAAACCTTTGCCTATGAAATAAGCTTAAAAGTAAATACTTAATTTTCAAAAGGTCAATTTAGTTTCGGCTCTCTCCATTATTACCTTGAGTAATTTTGGAGAGAGCAAAATCTAAAGTATCTGCATTTTTTTGGTGAGTATTCTTGTCGCTCAAAGTTTACATAATACTTAGTTTTAAAACCTCATTTCCCTTTTTTGTCGTATTCAATTTTGAAGATTGTTCCGTTTAAATCATCACTGACGTACAAAGAACCATCGATTCCTTGAGCCAAACCACAGGGACGATGCTGAATTGGGCCGGTGGGTTTTTCTAAATCTACTCCCGCAAAATTATCCGCAAAAATCTCCCATTTACCTGAAGGTTTGTTGTTTACAAAAGGAACAAATGCTACTAAATAACCTTTTTTCAATTCTGGCGATTGACCATGAAAGGCGATAAAAGCTCCGTTTTGGTATTTTTTGGGAAACATTTTTCCAGTATAAAATAATAATGCATTGGGCCCTAAATGAGCAGGAAAAGCAACTAAAGGATTAATAGTTTTTTCTCCAGCCGTTTTTTTGCCGTCTCCTCCGTATTCTGGTGCAAGTATTTTCTTCTTCTGAAATTGGTCGTAATAAACGTAAGGCCAGCCAGCATCATCATTTTTATGCAATTCGTACAACGTTTCAGCGGGCAATTCACCGCTTTGCTTTGGGGTATAATATTGCGGATAAAAATCATGAAATTTTCCTCTGCCGTGTTGTGTCGTAAAAAGAGAATTCGTGTTAGAGTTCCAAGCAATACCCACAGCGTTTTTCAATCCAGTTGCAAAACGAGTACCATCGGCAAAGGTTTGATTGAGTTTATCGGCATTAAATTGCCATATTCCTCCGGCTGAATCCAGAATTGAACACGGATTAATTCCTTTTCCGCTACCAATTTCTCTGCATGGGTCGTTGTAAGAACCGATGGTAACATAAATGTTATTTTGCTTGTCAACCACCAAAGGTTTAGCATTGTCTCGCTTTCTATCAACCAAACCACTAACGATTAACGCTGGTTTTTCGTAATCAATAACTTCGCCTTTTGTATTCATTTTGTAACGATAAACGCCTGAATTTGAGGAAGTGTACAAGTAGTCATCGTTAATAAAAATACCCGTTCCTGGATAATCTCCAAACAGTTTAGTCTCATCAATTATGCCGTCATTGTTGATATCTCGCAATAAATAAATGCCTTTACCATCTTTCAATTTAGAGAGTTTTGCGTATATATCCCCATTTTTTGCGACAGCAATATGGCGAGTTGCTCCCAAATCGGTGGCCATAATTTTAACCGAAAACCCATTTGGAAGTTTGATAGATGAACCGTTGTCTCCACCTTTTTTTATCTTGGGATTCGGCTTACAATGCGGAAATGCCTCGACCAAAACGAATAAAGAAAGAAGGAAAGTAATGAGTCGTTTTTTCATGTAATTGATTGCTAAAATTTCAAAAATGAATTCATAAAATGAGAAGATTTTTAAATATCTGAGTAATCGGCAGGATATAAAAAACGGGTATCATTTTTAGAAACATTATGTTGATATTCTGGCATAGCTACCAACTTTTTCCAGTACTCATCGGCCGAAAATGCCTTCCAATGCTCATCCCGTGAAGCCTTGTTTTCAAAGGTTGTCATGTACATGAGATTAGGCATTTGTCCGCCCGAAATAACTTCTGCGTAGAAAACCGCATTAAAACCTAATCGTTTGAACAAGGTAACCTCTCCACCTCGGTTGAACATATCCACTTTATTCAAATACAATTTTTCGGTTGGTCCTTCGTAGCTTCTCAATTCATAGACTCTCTCTGATTTCGCTGAATTTAAAGCGGGTAAATTGAAGATTGGGGCTTCTGTAAATGCCGAAAGTAAAATGGATTCAATACGGCTGTACGGAATATTATTGTACGGTGCATCAAGGTAATCTTTTCCGTCAATGGCGAATTGTTTATCTGCGAGTAGTTTTTTATCAAGTTTCAAAAACTCATCAGAAGATTTGAAAGGAATAAATACATAAACCAGCAAATCCGTTGGCTCTGGAGCATTAGGAGCAATTATTGGCTTAAATACCCCAACATTATTAATGCCCGTGCGATGAAGAGCGGGTAAATATGCTTTTTGTAAAAAAATATCAAGTCGAGCTTCTTGATCTTTCGTTTTAAGGTGATACACTTTAAACTGATAAAAATCTCTTCGAGCGGCAAAAGCCATGGAGGATAAACTCAACACAAATATTAGGGAAATGCCTGAAATGCGTTGGGCTTTCATTGTTAGATTGGTAAAAAAAATCATGAGAATTGGGGGATAAAGTAGTTAATGTAATTATGAAACGTGGTTGAACATATAGAATCAAGTTAATTTCTGAACGAATGTACTCCGAATAAAAATAACCATTACCATGTCTTATACTTAGTCAAATAATTAGCTTAAGCCTTCGCTAAAGCTATTGCAAATACACTGCCAGCACCAAAATCACTTTCCACAGAAATTTGTCCGCCTTGGGCTTCAATGAATTCTTTGCTGATGGCAAGCCCAAGCCCAGTGCCTTCTTTTTTGGTGCCTGGAACTCGGAAATATCGGTCAAAAACTTTGTCTTTATACTGCGGTGCAATGCCTTGTCCAGTGTCTTTTACTATAAATTTAACGTGCTGATTTTCAGTCACTATACTCAAATTTATAGTTGAATTATCGTGCGAATAACGAATGGCGTTTGAGATTAAATTTATCAAAACCCAAGCTGTTTTTTCACTATCCGCCAAGACTTGCGGGAGTTCTTCTGGGTAGTCAATTTTTAGCTGAATTTGCTTTTGTTCGGCTTGCGTTTTGTTTGCATCAACGGCATAAGTCAAAATGGCTATTGGATCAGCTGAAACAATGGCAAGCTGAATATTTCCTGTTTCTACTTGCGTGATATTGAGTAATTCACCTGTGGTATTGAGTAGTCGATTGGCATCGTCTTTAATGCTTTCTATTAAATTTTTTTGCTCCTCATTCAAAATTCCAACTCTTTCATTTTCAAGTAATTGCAAACTCATTTTTATCGAAGCAATTGGCGTTTTAAACTCATGGGAAACGGTTGCAATAAAGTTTGTTTTGGCAAAATCTAACTCTTTATACTCCGTTATATTCCGAAGAATCACCACAAAACCAATCGTTTTCTTTGTTTGTTCGCCTGTGGGTGTAATGGAAATTATGTGCGTTTCTTTCTCAAAATAACTCTCTTTCCCATCAGCAAATATCTTTACCGTTTGCGTTTTTTCCTTTCCACTAATGCTTTGTGTCACCTGAATATCTTGCATCAAGGAACGCAGTAAATCATTACGAATGGCAAGATTTTGAGCAAATTCGCCGACCATTTCCATTGCTGGCAATCCAACGGTTTTAGTGGCTTCTTCGTTGACAAAAAGGATTTTCATATTCTCATCTAAGCCAATTACTGGGTCGTGCATATTGCTGATGAGGGCTTCAATTCGCTTCTTTTCAATCATCAGCGTTGCCAAATTACTATCATTATATTCTTCCAATTTTTCCGCCATCGTATTAAACGAAGTCGCTAATTCGCCAAATTCGTTATTGCTCTCAAAATGAACTCTTTGCGAATAGTTTTTAGCCGCTATCTGCTTGATACTTTCCGATAATTCTTTGATGGGATTAGCAATATTGGAGGGCAAATTAATCAACAAAGTGAAGGCAATTAAAAAACAAATCACGCCCGAAAGCGCAATTCTAAGGGTTGCCACTTCTGCGGTTCGTTTAGCAAACTCACTTTTTCGCTGAATAGCCTGCATATTCAAATCCATAATTTTGAAAATCTCTTTGCGAATAAATTGATGGACTGTGAAATCGGACTGATTTTTGGAAAATTGATTGAAATAAATTCTCAAAGTTTGAGTTGCTTCTTTTTCACCAATTTCAGAAATATTATGTTCCTGTTTTTTTAAATTTTCCTCAAATTCGTGCAGCGATTTATCCGCATTTCCCTCAAGTGCCAACAACATTTTGCTCGAATATTTCAAGGAATTATAATTGGCAACCAAGATATTTTCGGTGTCACTTTTTAAGGCATTAATGTACATCGCCCCAACCGCACTGAGAAAAATAATCATTAAGAATAGAAGTCCTACGCCCAATGTTAATTTGGTTTTAATTTTCATTTAAATATTGTAATAACGAAAATTTAAGTGGATGTTTAAGACAAAATAACTAAGTCAATATTGTTTGAAGATAATTTATTTAGCAACTCATTAAAAACATTTGTTGCCAAAATAATTCTTATCAAACTCAAATGTGGTTTGCCCATGCAAACGGTTGAAATACCCAATTTCTCTGCTTGATCAACGATAGTTCGAGCGATTGAATCACTTTCAATTTTGATAATTTCTCCACCTAATTCGGTTGCTAATTTAAAATTATTAATCAAGTGTCTCTGCTTATCCAAAGCAATTCTGTCGGCACTTTCCGAAGGTTTCTGCACGTACAAAACGTACCATTTACTGTGATAATAATTAGCTAATCGGGCAGTTTTTCGAATAACTGTTTTAGCAGTAATATCGTTAGAACTAATGCAAGCCAAAAACCGTTCGTGCTTTAAATTATTCGTCTTAGGTACTTCCGATTCTACTTTTCGTTCCACTTGCGAGGCAACTTCCTTCAAAGCTAACTCACGCAATTGAAGAATCTGGTCACTTTTAAAGAAATTTTTGAGTGATATTTCAATTTTATCAGGCGTATAAATTTTACCTTCTTTCAATCGACTAATGAGTTCATCGGCCGTTAAATCTATGTTTACTACTTCATCGGCTTGTATAAGTACACTGTCAGGAATTCGTTCTTTTACTTCGATGCCCGTGATGATTTTTACTTCTTCGTTCAGACTTTCAATATGCTGAATATTGACGGCACTAATCACATTTATTCCTGCTGAAATGATGTCCATTACATCCTGCCAACGTTTTTCATTTTTACTGCCTTCAATATTGGTATGAGCCAATTCATCCACAATTACTACTTCGGGACGAGCGTTGATGATGGCTTGTACGTCCATTTCTTCCAATTCTTTGCCTTTATAAAATAGTTTTCGTCTTGGAATAATGGGTAAACCGTCCAACAATTCGTGCGTTTCTTTACGGTTGTGCGTTTCGATAAAACCGATTTTTACATCAATTCCGTTGCGTAAAAGTGAGTGTGCTTCTTGTAACATTCTGAAACTTTTTCCCACGCCCGCACTCATCCCGATGTAAATTTTAAATTTACCTTGCTTGGACTTTTTGATAAGGTCAAGAAAGTATTGGACGGTTTGGTCTTTTTCGGACATTTAGAAAGAAAGGGCTAAGGAGGTTGTCGTAAAATAATTCTGGCTACTCGGTTTATTTTCACTATTTATGAAAGATTGATCTTTGTTGTTAAATCCTCTTCCCTCAATCCGCCACATTAAATTATCAGCAATATTATAGTCCAGATTTACCGAATATCCCCAAGTTTGAAAGCCATTCGGTGTGCCTGTAGCTATAATTACCTGATTTTTATCTGAATAATATTCTCCCCTGAGGGATACATTTAGTTTATTGCTTGGTGAATATTTCAAAATTGCCACTGGCGAGTACCAAGTATCATATTCCGAACTTCCTTTGGCTTTTTGTTGCGTACCGATATCAAATCCGAGTATTAACCCAACCCTTTCATTTAATTGAAAAATACCATAAAAATTGTGAAAGTATCTCATTCTTTTGGTACTATCGGGTGTATCACTCCCGCTGAAAGAACTACTATTTAAGGTAACTTTCGATGATGGTTTATACGTTAATTGATGTCCAAAAGCAGGAGAATTATTACCAGCTATTCGCTGAATTCGTTGCCAACCGTTTAGAAATAGCCCACTTAGAAATAATTTCCCATTCTCTGAGCTATACGAAACTTTCGCACCGCTTTCATAGTATGGAGAGTTATCCGCCAAAATACTGCGGGTTAAATTCCAACAATCTTTTCCAATGGCACTTTCAAAACCAATGTGCGAGGCAAAGATACCCGTATCTACCCAAACAGTTTTAGTTTTTGATACTTTAAAACCAATATTTGCTTCATATATATTCTTCAAAACTCCTGGTTCTGCCGCAAAGTTTGCATTGGCGTAACTCCCCGTCATTAAAGTTAAATTCGCCCTTATGTTGTCCTTTTCATACGCTACTTTTATAAATCCTAAATTCAAACTTACTTCATTGTGCCGGTTATGTGAATAAACAAATCCTGGTCTGGTGTGGTTACTCGGATTCCCGAAGTCATAACTGTAATAAGTTTCCAAGTATCCACTAAATTTTAAGGGTGATTTTGTAGTGTCGGTTTGCGCATTTACAGACAAAGCAAAGGCAATTAATAAGGATAAAAATAAAGTTTTCATCGGAGTTTTATTTCTTTTTTGTTGGAATGCAGATAATACCTGTGGGTTCCAACTTTTTATATTTTCTCTAAGGCTAAATTTAATTTCAAAACATTAATTTTGGCAGTTCCCAATAAGCCAAACAATGGTTTTTCTATCTGACTATCAACGAGTTGCAATAATTTTTCTTCCGAGATATTACGAACTTTCGCAATTCTTTTTACTTGGACTATTGCTCCTTCTATGGAAATATTTGGGTCTAAACCGCTACCGCTTGCCGTTACTAAATCAGATGGAATTTCTGTTCTTTTAACACTTGGATTATGCACCATAAATGTGTCGATTCGGGCTTGAATTTCGGCTAAATGAGCGGGATTACTTGGTCCTTTATTACTTCCCGCTGATCCTGCAGCATTATAACCTACGGCGGATGGACGAGAATTGAAATATTTATCCTGCGTAAATGTCTGCCCGATATTACTGTAATACGTTTTGCCGTTTTGAGAAATTATTTCCCCTTTGCCACCGTTTGGCGCAAATTTAGCGATGCCTAAAAGACTGACTGTGTAAATTCCTGAAAAGAATAATGCACAAAATAAGGTTAATCTTATGGCTGAAAAAAGGTTGGTTTTCATTTTATTAAAGCTTTGAGTTGTGAGCTTTGAGCAAAGAGTATGATTAACGAGATTTAGAAAATTATGAAATTTAATTAGATTCACACTTTTATTCTCATTGCTCAAAGCTCATTGCCCAAAGCTAATTAAACGAATACTGACACTAAAATATCAATTAATTTTATCCCGATAAAAGGAACAATAACGCCTCCTAAACCATAAATCAATAGGTTTCTACGGAGTAATGCACTTGCACCAATGGGTTTGTATTCTACGCCACGCAATGCCAATGGAATCAAAAATGGAATGATGATGGCATTGAATATAACCGCCGACAATATCGCACTTTCGGGACTGTGTAAATTCATGATATTCAAGCCCTGCAATGATGGAATTGCCACAATAAATAAAGCAGGAATAATGGCAAAATACTTGGCAACATCATTGGCAATTGAGAATGTTGTGAGCGTCCCACGAGTCATTAATAATTGCTTTCCAATTTCCACAATTTCAATTAATTTAGTGGGGTCATTATCCAAATCCACCATATTCCCAGCCTCTTTTGCGGCTTGTGTTCCACTGTTCATGGCCACTCCCACATCCGCTTGGGCTAAGGCAGGGGCATCGTTTGTGCCATCGCCCATCATGGCCACTAATCGACCTGATTGTTGCTCTTTCTTGATATAATCCATTTTATCTTCGGGTTTTGCCTCGGCAATAAAATCATCAACACCCGCTTTTTCGGCGATAAATTTAGCCGTTAAAGGATTATCTCCCGTTACCATTACTGTCTTAATACCCATTTTTCTCAAACGCTCAAAACGCTCTTGAATTCCTGGTTTTATGATGTCTTGGAGTTCAATTACACCCAAAATTCGCTCATTTTCACAAACAACTAATGGCGTTCCGCCGTTACTCGAAATCATTGTTACTCTTCCATTAGTTTCAGCTGGGTAAAAATTTCCAGCATTTAAAGCTAAATTCTTAATTGCATCCGAAGCGCCTTTTCTAATTCTAATATTCCCAAAATCAACGCCTGAACTTCTGGTTTCTGCCGTGAATTTAATGAATCTTGGATTATCAACTTTTAAGGTATCGGGCTTAATTCCTGCCAATTCAATAATGGATTTTCCTTCGGGTGTTTCGTCTGACATTGAGCTCAAAACGGCACAATTAATGAAGTGTTTCTCGTTCACGCCGTTGGCAGGGTAAAAATTGGTCGCTTTTCTATTTCCAATAGTAATTGTTCCCGTTTTGTCCAATAATAAAACATCAATATCACCCGCTGTTTCTACCGCTTTACCACTTTTTGTGATAACATTTGCTCGTAGGGCTCTATCCATTCCTGCAATACCGATAGCAGACAATAAACCACCAATTGTGGTTGGAATTAAACACACAAATAACGAAATAAAAGCGGCAATCGTTATGGGCGTATGGGCGTAATCAGCAAAAGGTTTTAGCGTAACTGTTACGATGATAAAAACCAAGGTAAATCCTGCTAAAAGTATTGTCAACGCAATTTCATTGGGTGTTTTTTGGCGACTTGCTCCTTCTACTAAGGCAATCATTTTGTCCAAGAAACTCTCGCCAGGTTCAGTTGTAACGATGACTTTAATTTTGTCGGATAACACCTTCGTACCGCCCGTAACTGAACTTTTATCTCCGCCCGATTCCCGAATTACGGGAGCAGATTCTCCCGTAATGGCACTTTCATCAATGGTGGCTAAACCTTCAATAATTTCACCGTCTGTTGGAATTGTATCGCCCGTTTCGCAAACAAATACATCTCCCTTTTTTAGTTGAGAAGAAGGGATGATTTTGATATGATTTACGTACATATCGCCAATTGGTTCAATCCATTTAGCCGGTGTTTCTTCTCGAGTTTTACGTAAACTATCGGCTTGTGCTTTACCCCTTGCTTCGGCAATTGCTTCGGCAAAATTGGCAAAAATTAGGGTTAAAAATAAGACCAAAAACACGATAAAATTATAGGCAAAACTGCCTTGGGTGGTTTCGCCAGATAATATCCAGATACAAACTCCTAACATGATCGCTGTTCCAATTTCAACCGTAAACATGACGGGATTACGAAACATGATTTTTGGATTGAGTTTTACAAAAGACTGTTTAAACGCCTCTTGAATCAACTCTTTTTGAAATAATGATGTATTTTGAGCTTTCATTTTTTTAGTTTTTTATCCATTTAACGCTGACAGGGTTCAAAACCCTGCCAGCGTTGATTTCGATTTGTTATCCTTATTTCATCGAAAAATATTCCGCAATTGGTCCGAGTGTTAAGGCAGGGAAAAATGACAGAGCTGCCACAATTGCAATCACCGCAAATATCATTAAACCAAAAGTTGAAGTATCCGTTTTGAGTGTTCCCGCACTTTCTGGAATGAACTTTTTACCCGCTAAAATACCCGCAATGGCCACTGGGCCAATAATTGGTAAGTAACGAGCCAGTAGCATTACTACTCCACAAGCAATATTCCAAAACGGTGTATTGTCGCCCAAACCTTCAAAACCACTACCATTATTGGCACTTGATGAAGTGAATTCGTACAACATTTCACTGAATCCGTGATTGCCTGGATTAGCTAACCAACCCGCATATTCAGTTGGGTTACTGGTAAAAATATAACTTGATAAAGAGGTTGAAGCAAGAATTAGAAAAGGGTGCAACAAGGCAATAATCATGGCAATTTTCATTTCTTTGGCTTCTACTTTTTTACCGAGGAATTCGGGGGTTCTTCCCACCATCAAACTACTGATAAATACCGCCAAAATCATGAAAATATAGAAGTTCAAAAAGCCAACGCCTACCCCACCATAAAAACTATTGACCATCATGCCCAACATCGTAAACATTCCCGTTAGCGGAGTCATACTATCGTGCATGCCATTTACAGAACCGTTGCTCGTTACCGTCGTATTTATTGCCCAATAAGCCGAAGCCGCCGAACCAAATCGTACTTCTTTTCCTTCCATACTACCCAAATTTTGAGTAATTCCCATCTTCGCAATGGCAGGGTTTCCATTCATTTCACTGATGACTGAGGGAATGAGTAAGAGTAAAAAACCGATAGTCATCACGCCAAAAATAATGTGAGCTAATTTTTTCCGTTTCAAGACGTATCCTAAAGCAAAAATCATCGCAATTGGAATTAACATAATAGAAACAGTTTCAACAATATTTGTCAAATAGCTCGGGTTTTCAAAAGGATGAGCAGAGTTTGCTCCGAAAAAGCCGCCTCCATTTGTTCCTAATTGCTTTATGGCTAAGAAACCGGCTACAGGTCCACGACTTACTTGTACGGAATCTCCTTGCATCGAAATCATCGTGTCCTTGCCTTCTATTGTCATTGGAACGCCACTAAAAGCGTATAAAATAGCCGAAACGAACGCCAAAGGCAACAAAATTCTGGTACAGCTTCTGACAAAATATCGGTAGAAATTGCCCAAGGTTTCCGACGTTTTTTCTTTCATTGCCATAAAAACAACCGCAGCAATCGCAATACCGCACCCCGCACTAATGAACTGCCAAAGCATCAATACTAATTGTCCCAAATACGATAATCCACTTTCGCCAGAATAGTGTTGAAGATTAGTATTTGTTACAAAACTAACGGAAGTATTAAAAGCTAAATCACCCGTCATGGATGGATTTCCGTCAGGATTTAGCGGCAACCAACTCATATTGGTCAGCACAAACATACAGATGAGAAACCAAATGCCGTTGATGGTTAAAAGTGCCAATAAATGCTGTTTCCAAGTCATTTGTTGCTGAGAATCAATGCCGCTGATTTTGTAAAAAACCGTATCAAGTGGATTGAAAATTGGGTCGAGCCAAGTGTTTTCGTCATTGAAAGTCTTGCCGATGTAGCGACCGAGTGGTATGGCTAATGCTACGACCAACACATACATAAAAATAATGCCTACTATTTCAGTGTTCATAATGTTAAAATTTTTCGGGTTTGAGCAGTACGTAGCACATATAGCCGAAAACTGCGATGGCGATGATGAATAAAATGGTCATGATTCTATATTTTTTCGAAATAATTAATTGATTTGAAGAACAATGCGTAAAGGATTATTCCCGTGAATGTTAAAATGAGCGTTATCATATTTTTAGTTTTTATTTGTTATGCCAGAATATATTCCATTATCATTCCATTATTTGATTAGCATTTTTAACTATCTGATAAACAGTTAATTATGTTAATTTTAAAAATTTGGGCATAAAAAAACCCTATCGTTTTGATAGGGTTGGGCTGTTGTTTTGAAAGGGTAATTGGCACACGGATTACATTTTATACTCCTCCAATTTCCGATAAAGCGTCGTTAAAGCAATATTTAACAGTTTAGCAGTTTCGGTTTTATTACCATTGGCATAATTTAAAACCTTTTGAATATGGATTTTTTCGGCAGTTGTTAAGTCAAAAGTTGAGCGTGGTTTATCCGTATTTCCACTCGAAAAATTTTGTAAATCAAATGGTAAACTGTCCAAATCCAACACGTTATTATCCGTTAAAATAACACTTCGTTCAATCACATTTTTCAATTCTCGGATATTTCCTTTCCACGAATGTTGTTTGAGCGCTTCCAAAAATTCATTGGTAATTGACCTGATTTTTTTGTTCGTTTTATCTGAAAATAAATTCACAAAACTATTTGCCAATGCTTCAATATCAACCACTCGTTCACGCAAAGCGGGCAGTTTTATTTGAAAAATAGCAATTCTATAAAACAAATCTTCCCGAAAATTTCCCTGCTGAATTTCCTTTTCCAAATCTCGATTCGTAGCGGCAATTATTCGAACATTTACCTTCGTTGGCTTATTTTCTCCCACTTTTATAAACTCGCCAGTTTCCAATACTCGCAATAATTTAGCTTGTAATTCAATGGCCATTTCACCAATTTCATCCAAGAAAATGGTACCGTTATTGGCTTCTTCAAACAACCCTTTTTGGTCTTTGGTTGCCCCCGTAAATGAACCCGCTTTATGCCCGAACATTTCACTTTCCAATAAATCTTTCCCAAAAGCCGAGCAATTTATCGCCACAAAATTCTGATGAGTCCGATTACTTTCTTGATGAATCGCTTGGGCAAAAACTTCCTTTCCCGTACCCGTTTCGCCCGTCAATAATACGGTTGTGTCGGTTTTAGCGACTTTTATGGCTAAATCAATCGTTTGCAAAATGACTTTCGATTTCCCAATTATTTTATCAAAGGAATGTCTTTCGTTTAAACGCTGTTCCAGTTTCTGAACTCGTTTGGCCAAATCAACTTTTTCAATAGCACGGTGCAAAAGTGGAATGATTTTATTATTATCATCGCCTTTTATAATGTAGTCAAAAGCGCCATTTTTTATGGCTTGCACACCATCGGGAATATTTCCATAAGCTGTTAAAAGGATAATTTCGACGAGTGGAAATTTATCTTTTATCTTTTTAGTAAAGTCAACGCCATTGCCATCGGGCAGTTTTACATCGCAAAGCACGACGTCAAAATCTTCACGTTCCAGTTTATTGAAGCCCGTTTTGCAATCGCCCGCTTGCTGTACGTCAAAACCCTCCAAACCAATAATTCTGGACAAAAGGGTTCTGATTTTTTCTTCGTCGTCTATGATGAGTATTTTTTTCATTTTTAATCTATAATTGCAATAAATTGGGTGCAAACTTTCCACGATAGGGTTAACATTTAGCTTCTAAAAGCCTTGAAAAGAATCTTAAAAATTACTTCTTCATAGCGCTTTCAATCACATCACCAACGGGTTTTCCATTGTCAAAATCGTACCCTAAAAACTTGGCAACCGTCTTGGCAATTTGATTTTGAAAGAGTTGTCCTTCCGCTTTTACTTCTCCTAAAGCGGGCGTATCTGGCCCTAAAACCGCCATCCAAATTTGGTAACAATCGGCTATTTTTTGCCCGTGGCTTGTCCATTGCGACTTTATTTTATCACCTCTGCCGTGGTCGGTCGTAATTACAAATGTGGTTTTATCTTTATATTGCGGTTGCGATTGACAGTAATTCCATAAATCTTCAACGTATTTATCAAAAGAATTAGCGGCAAAAAGATATTCTTTATATTTGGCTTCATGTGCGAGTTCATCGGTTTCATCAAAAGATAGGAAAAATGCTTTTGGTTTATACTTATCAATATATTCTTTGGCTAAATAATACGTCAAAAAATCCTGTCTATCGCTCCCACTTGGCGGAATATTTTTTTGCATTTCGTTTAGTAAAACTTCTCGAACCGAAAGATTTTCTTTCACCAATTCAATCCCCGCATTCACAGGAATTCCACTTCTTTTTTCGTTAATAATGTACGGAATCACATCCCAAGTTGAATAGGCGGCAACTTTACCTTTTAATTTCGGCTGATTATTCAAAAATTCAAGCACCGTTTTATTTTCATTCTGATTTTTATCGTTGGAATTAATTTTATAATCGGCATAACCTGTTAAAATCTCATTGTACCCGGGATACGAAAACCAATAGGGATTTTTTACATTCATTTTATTTCCTACCGCACGATTTCCGTAAATTTGACCTTTTTGGGCGATTGTTTTCCAGAAAAATGGTAATAATTTTTTACGACTTTCTTGCGGCGTTTTTGCCCAAAATGTGCGAGCCACTTTCGCAGAATCATCGGTAAAAACTTTGTTATTCATGAGCGTAGAATCTACTCCACCAAACATTTCCTGCCAACGAAATCCATCGGTAGTAATGATGAAAATATTTTCTGTTTTGCCAGTTTTTTGTGCATAAGTCGTTGAAAAAAAGCACATTAAAATTAATAAGGTAATATTTTTCATTTGAAATTAACTTTTAATTAGGATTAAAAATATTCAGAGTTTTAACAAAAATCAGACAAGTTTAAGGGTTTATTTTCATATAGTATTTTAAAATTTGTTTGAACAAATCATTAATTACAATAGTAGCACCTACTAAAATGCGAATTCTTCCTAAACCAAGATCCGTGCTAAGTTAATTCGTAAACTTTCAAGTAATTTAACTTTTAAAGTTAAAAAAAAATTAAATTTTACTTGTATTCAAAAAAAATAGTTGTAATTTTGAATCGTTGATAAAGTCAACTATATTTAAAGTCAACAATTATCATGGAAATTAATAAAAATTCATTACCGTTTTTATTTGGGAATACCATAAGAGCCTTGATGAAACAATCGACTAAAGAGTTTGAAAATCAGGAAGTTAATATTTCTCCAGAGCAACATTTTTTGCTGAGAATTTTAACTTCGCAGGAAGAATCTATCCAGTCAGATTTAGCTGAAATTATGCAAAAAGATAAATCTGCGATAATGCGTCACGTTGACCAACTCGAAAAATTAGGCTTTGTCATCCGAGTAAATGATGCAATTGACCGTCGCAAAAAGCATATTGTCATTACAGAAACGGGTTCTGATGTTCTCAAAAAGTGTGAAGCAATTATTACAAACCTAATGGGAAAAAATATGGAAGAGATTTCAGAAGAAGAATTATCGACTTTCAAAAAAGTGCTTGTTAAATTAAAAGAAAACGCTGGAAAGTAGTTTTTTACCCTAATAGTTGATTTAGTCAACTATATCAAAATCAATAATATTTTTATCAACTATATACATGAAAAAGAATAAGATTATCTTTTATCTGATATTATTCGTTTTTGGCTATGACGTTCATGGACAACAAACAGTATCGCTAAAAGAATGCGTTGACTTTGCGCTCAAAAACCACTTGAGTAATACTTTATACGACAACGAAATTGCTTTGGCGAAGCAAAAATCAACTGAAGCATTGGCGGGTTATTTACCGCAAGTAGCCACAAATATTACGTTTGATGATAACTTAAAAAGACAAGTTTCGGTGATTCCAGCGGGCGCTTTTAGTCCTACCGAGCTTAGGATTCAGTTTGGTAATCAGTACAATACCAACGTAACCGCACAAGTTGATCAAGTGATTTACGACAAATCAATGTTGGTCGG